>JAFXWR010000327.1 GCA_017542725.1 Lachnospiraceae bacterium
CTTTTAAATCATTTTCACCATATGTCTCGGAATTATCCCTATATATAATTTTATCTTTTGTTGAACATTTAGCTCCATAGGTATTTGTAGTAAGTCCAACTTCTTTTCCATCCTTATCAAAGAAAACAGATCTCACTGTCATATCAATGCTCTCGTATGTTGAGTCACCTTCTCCATAAGTATTTTTCTTTAGACCTTCGCCACTATATACTTTATAAATATAGTTGGTCATATTAGCATCTATATCTTCAATAATTTCAACTTGCTCAATACTTGGTTCCATTGTCTTGAGAACTATAGTGCCATCACCTTTTACCAGCATTGTAGTATTTGTCATCGGATTTCTTATAGAATGAATTTTGTTTATAAACTCTGGGTCGCTGGCAACTTTAGATGTTTTATTTTCTGCAGTGTTTTCATTTGCTACTTTGGTGTCAATTTTTGAATTTTTATTGCAAGAAAATAGAAACAAAGTAGATATAATTATAAACGACAAAATTTTTATAATTTTCACAGTGTTTTTCATAATTCACCTTCTTATAACTTCGGGCTCTGTAAGCATTCGCCCCTACGATTAGTTTTTCTTTCCGAGGTATGCTTCTTTGATTTTTGGATTATCGAGCAACTCTTTTCCGGAACCTTGCATAGCAATGGTTCCTGTCTCAAGTACATAGGCTTTATCTGCAAGTCTTAAAGCCATATTTGCATTTTGCTCTATAAGAAGGATAGTGACTCCTTCTTCATTTATCTCTTTTAATATATTAAATATGTCTTTAACTATAAGTGGAGCAAGACCAAGTGATGGTTCATCGAGCATCATAATCTTAGGCCTACTCATTAGTGATCTCGCAACTGCAAGCATCTGTTGCTCTCCACCAGAAAGAGTTCCTGCAAGCTGGTTTTCTCTTTCTTTTAGTATCGGAAATAATCTGTGACATTTTTCTATGTCATTTGTAAGATCATCATTTCTAAGATATGCTCCTATCTTGATATTTTCAAGAACTGTCATATCAGGAAAAATTCTTCTTCCTTCAGGGCAAAGTGTGATACCTTTACCGACAATCTCAGAAGATCCAACCTTTGTGATATCACTTCCTTCAAAAATTATTCTTCCTTCAGATGGTTTTACAAGTCCAGAGATTGCACGAAGCGTGGTGCTTTTACCTGCGCCATTACTTCCTATGAGAGTAACTATCTCTCCTTCCTTAACTTCAAAGCTTATACCTTTTACAGCTTCTATACCACCAAAATTTACTTTTAAATTTTCAACCTTAAGCATTTTCTTCTACCCCCAAATAAGCTTCTATAACCTTTGGGTTATTTTGAATTTCATCTGGATTTCCTTTTGCAATAAGTTTTCCAAAATCTATAACATAGATTCTTTCAGATATGTCCATAACCAAATCCATATGATGTTCTATAAGTAATATAGTGAGCCCAAACTCATCTCTTATTTTTTTTATGTAAGCGGTGAGTTCTTTCGTCTCATGAGGATTCATACCAGCCGCAGGCTCGTCAAGTAAAAGAAGTGTAGGTTTTGTCGCAAGCGCCCTTGCTATCTCAAGACGTCTTTGTATACCATAAGGAAGACTGCTTGCCACATCATGTCTATACTTGTATAAATCCTGAGACTCAAGAAGTACTTTCACTTCTTCTCTCATTGCCAATTCTTGTTTATAATTTATACGAAGTGCACTTGTAAAAATGTTGTCATTATATCTTAGATGCACTGCAATCAAAACATTTTCAAACACAGAAAGATTTTTAAAAAGTCTTATGTTTTGGAATGTCCTTGCTATTCCTCTCTTAGTAATCTCTTCTGGATCCTTATTGATTATAGAATTTCCAAGATATTCGACATTTCCACTTGTAGGAGTATAGATTCCTGTTATACAGTTAAATGCTGTAGTCTTTCCAGCACCATTTGGTCCTATAATAGCAACTATCTCTCCCTTATTCACTTCTAAATTTAGCGAATCTATAGCTTTAAGTCCGCCAAATTGAATTGACATATCGGTAAGTTTAAGTATATTTTCCATTATACTGCACCTCCCTCGTCAATATTTTCAGCTTTCTTTTTTCGACTGTATTTCTTCATGCCATTTATGGATAGTTCTTTTCCACCAAGAAGTCCTTTTCTAAAGAAGAGAACTACAACCATAAGCAAGATTGAGAATATTACCATTCTAAAGCCAGGCTTAAATAGTGGTATCTCAGTTCCTGCAACAACAAGTGGCTCATCAAAGAATCTCAAAATTTCCTTTCCTGCTGTAACAAAGAATGCTCCAACAATAGAACCAGTAATCGAACCTATACCGCCAAGAACAACTATAAGTAATATGTCATAAGTAAGAGTAATTTGGAAAGTCTTGCTGTCTATAGATCTCATAAACATAGCAAGTAATCCACCTCCAACTCCTGTAAAGAATGACGATACAACAAATGATAATTCTTTAGTCTTAAATATATTTATACCAACTGACCTTGCTGCAATCTCATCTTCTCTAATAGCTTTAAAATCTCTACCGGTGGATGAATTTATAATAAGTATCATGAGAACTATACATATAAGTGAAAAAGCAAAACACTCTACAGAACTCTTAAATCCTGGAATGGATTTTAATCCGTATGAGCCATTTGTAATTTTATCCATCATAGGAGAAGCAATAACCGCTCTTATAATTTCAGAAAAACCAAGAGTTGCTATAGCAAGATAATCACTTTTTAGTTTTAATACAGGTATACCTATGAGTGCTGCAAATAATGCTGCAACAAGTCCGCCAAGAATAAGTGCCACTGGAATTGGAACAACTGCATTTTCAAGTGCAGGTAATATTCCATTCATATAGTAGACATTTGGTCTTGATGCTACAGGTATAGTAAGTATCGCTGTCGTATATGCACCGAGCGCCATAAAGCCTGCCTGTCCAAGTGAGAAAAGACCTGTGAAGCCTGTCACTATATTCATTGATAGTGCAACAACTGCATAGACAAGTGATTTTTCTATAATAGAAATTGCATAATTATATTCGAACTTATTCATATCTAAGAATGCAAGTATGATCACACTCACAACAACTATTGCAAGATATATAAGAAGGTCTGCATTTACTTTATCTTTAAATTTTAATTTATTCATAATCAACCTCCTTACACCTTATCTATATTCTTTTCGCCAAAAAGTCCAGTAGGTCTTATAAGAAGCATTACAATCAAAACTATAAATGTAAATGCATCTGAAAATGTTGAAAGCCCTACAGCTTTTATAACTGTCTCACAAATGCCAATGAAAAATCCACCTACAAGTGCTCCAGGTATAGAACCTATGCCACCAAATACTGCAGCGACGAAACATTTTAGTCCTGGAAGCGAACCTGAGAATGGGAACACTGTCATACGGTCTGTGAAATATAATATTGATCCAACTGCAGCAAGTAAACTTCCGATTGCAAATGTGAATGAAATTACTTGGTTTAATTTAATACCCATAAGGCTTGCCGCCTCATAATCTCTTGATACTGCTCGCATAGCCATTCCAATTTTAGTTTTATTCACAAGCCAAAGTAATAACATAACGAGTAAAATTGTAATGATAGGAGTGAGTATAGTAACAAGTGAAGTAGATATGTCTCCTATCTTAATAACTTGTTTAAGACCAGGAATAGCTGGATATGCTTTTGGAAGTGCAGTAAAAAGATATGTTGCAAGATTTTGTAAAAGATATGATACTCCAATCGCAGAAATCATAACTGACATTCTTGGTGCCTGTCTCAAGGGACTATAGGCAAACTTCTCAATCAATATACCAAGAACAGTAGTTCCGACAAGTGTCACTACTATAGCTACCGGAAACGGCATAACTGCAAATGAGAATATCATAAAATACCCAGCAACCATAAATATGTCGCCATGTGCAAAGTTGATTAGTCTCAAAATGCCGTAAACTAAAGTATAACCAATAGCAATAAGTGCATAGCACCCTCCCACTGATATACCAGTAAGTGCATGTTGTAATAATTGATTTATATTCATTCTGTAACCCCTATAATTTTAGTAGGGGCGGATACTATCCGCCCCTACTGAAAATAATAATACATATTAACTTCTATCAATTTTTAAGATTATTTATACCACTTAATAATATATAAAAGTTAATCTCGTAAGTTTAATTAATTCTTACTACTTCCTTAAATACGAACTTACCATTTTCAACTTCTTTTACATATGCTGCATTTTTATTTGCATCACCATCAGAATTGAAACTAATGTCTCCAGTAACTCCAGTAAATGAAAGTTTTGTAAGTGCTTCTCTTATAGCATTTCCATCTGTGCTACCTGCTGCTTCTATAGCCTTAAATATAGCGAGATATGCATCATATCCAAGTGCAGAAACTGCTGGGATATCTTTTGGTTGTCCGATAGATGTAAGATAATTTGAGAAACCATTTACTGTACCATTTCCATTTAAGAATATAGCTTCTTCGCCAGTAGCCTTGTCTGGGTCTGCCTCATAGAATGTAGTTACAACTGCACCCTCAGCAGCGCCATGAGCATTCTCAATGATTGTTCCATTTTCCCAAGTGTCTCCTGCACCGATTTGACAATCTATACCAAGTTCTCTTGCTTGAGAAAGTATAAGTGGTGCAGTAGCTATAGATGATGGGGCAAATATAAATTGTGGATTTAGCACTTTAATGTTTGTAAGAATTGCCTTGAAGTCTTGCTCGTTTGTTTGGAACTTTTCTTGAGCAACTACTTCAATTCCATTTTTCTCACACGCCTTTACAAAGAAATTTCCAAGACCTTCCGAATAGTCATCTCCAAGTTGAGTGATAACTGCAACTCTGCTATATCCATGATTCTTGCAATATGATGACATAACTGTTCCTTGGAATGGATCTAAGAAACAAGTTCTGAAGTAATACTCATTTCCATTTGTAACTTGTGGATTTGTGCAAGAGCAACCCATAGCAGGTATCTTAGCTTCTTTAAAATATTCACCAGCTGCTATAGAAACTCCTGAGCCATAAGATCCGCAAACAGCTACAACTTTTTCAGCAATGAGCTTTTGAGCTGCATTAACTGCCTCAGTCTTATCTGATTTGTTATCTACTTCAAATAACTCTACCTTGTACTCTTCGCCACCTATATTTACTTTATTGTAAATCATATTTGCGTAACGAATACCATAAACTTCTTGGATACCGCCACCACCATTTTCACCAGTTTGTGGTTCAAATACTCCAATCTTAATTACTTTTTCCCCACTTGCAGTCGTTGTAGCTTGAGATTTATTTCCTCCACAAGCAACAAGTGATAATGCAAGAACTCCTGCAAGCAATATTGATAAAACCTTTTTCATAATAATTCCCTCCGAATGTATTTGCCACTCAGCAGACTGTTCGCACCAGGTGGACAAATGTTAGTTTATAACTTACATACATATTTTATCATATCTACAAGTTTTTGCAACCACTTTTTTGACAAAAAAAATACGGTCAGAACCTAGTTCTGACCGAAATATTATATTAATTTACTTTAAAATCAACTTTCACAGTCTTTACATCGCTGACCTTCTTGCCATCTACAAGTATTTCTTTTGCAAGTTCTGCAGCTTTTTCTCCTACAAGTCTATAATCTCTTTCTACCGCCACTTCGGCTCCTGCATTCTTATGACTTGTACCCATACCAAAGACTTCCTTGTTCGCTGCTTTAGCGGCATCTACCACTTCTTTTGCCTTACTGTCAACTATATTATCCGGTATAAGCGTGATGGCATCAACCTTTGGCAAGAGATTTTTAAGTGCGGCATTTACATCTTCTGATTTGTTGATTGCCACAGTGTAAATGTCTATGCCATAACTTGTCGCATAAAATTTAAAGTAATCTATAAAAAACTCTGAAAGACTACTTCCTGATGTGTATATAATTCCAAGTCTCTTTACATCTGTATAATTCTTCTGTATAAAATCAAGTTGCTCTTCAAAAAGTTGTGAGTCTATGACACCAGTTAAATTTGATTTTGGATTGCCCTCTGCATCACAGTACCCTAGTCTCTCTGCATTTGACACTGCAAGGAATACTATGGGTGTCTTGTCAAAATTTTTCTTAATTGCCTCTGTGGCTGTCGTACCAATCGTAACTAATAAATCAGGATTTTTCTCTTTAAATGCATCTGCGATTTGTTTTGCATAACTTTCGTTACCTTTTGCATTTTCATAGTGATAAGTTACATTTATATCTTCCACAAGTCCCAAGTCTTTAAGTCCTACTACAAATCCTTTTCTCATCGCATCAAACTCAGAATTTTCTACACTTGAACTTATGCAAATATTGTAGTTCTTGCTAACATCAAATGTCTTGGTGCCGACTTTTGCTTCTTTTTTGCCGCAGCTGCAAGTAATAATAACTAGTACTGCAACAATTATAATTGAAAACATTTTTTTCATATATGCTCCTTCGGGCTCGCAGTGCTCGCCCCTACAAGGGACGACAGAATGTCGTTCCCTACAAAATAGGGCGGATTATATCCGCCCCTACGTTATTTCGCTAGCTCTTGTGCGCGAGTTTCGCGAATTACATTTACTTTGATAGTTCCTGGATACTTAACCTGCTCTTCAATCTGCTTAGCTATGGCATGTGCCATTATAGTCATATCGTCTTCAGAAACTTTCTCAGGTATAACCATGATACGAACTTCTCTTCCAGCTTGAACTGCATAAGCCTTATCAACACCTTCGTAGCTATTAGTTATATCTTCAAGTTGTTTAATTCTCTGAGTATAAGTCTCAAGTATTTCTCTTCTTGCACCTGGGCGAGCAGCTGACATAGCATCTGCTGCACCTACTATAAATGCAATCGGACACTTTGGCTCTGTATCTCCGTGATGCGACTCTATAGCATTTAATACTTCAAACGATTCTTTATACTTCTTACAAATATCAAGACCTATCTGAACGTGTGTACCTTCTACCTCGTGGTCAATTGATTTTCCTATATCATGGAGAAGTCCTGCACGCTTAGCAAGTTGTACATTTTCTCCAAGCTCTGATGCCATGATTCCAGAAAGTGTTGCAACTTCTATACTGTGAACTAAAGCATTTTGTCCATAAGATGTTCTATAGTGCATTCTTCCAAGAAGTTTTATGATTTCAGGATTGAGTCCATGTATGCCAAGTTTCAAAACCGCCTCTTCGCCTTTTTGCTTTATAACTTGGTCAACTTCTTTTGTAGACTTCTCTACAAGCTCTTCTATACGAGTTGGATGAATTCTTCCATCAAGAACTAATTTCTCAAGTGAAAGTCTTGCTATCTCACGACGAACTGGATCGAAGCAAGAAAGAACTACTGTGTCTGGAGTATCATCAATTACTACTTCAACTCCTGTAAGTTGTTCTATAGATCTTATATTTCTACCTTCACGACCTATGATACGACCTTTCATCTCATCATTTGGAAGTGATACTGTAGACACTGTCGCATAAGATACATTTTCCATAGCGCACTTTTGCAATGTCTCAAGAACTAAATTCTTAGCATTTTTCTCAGCCTCGTCTTTGGCGATTTGTTCTTGTTCTTTTATGTAAAGTGCTGTATCTCTTTTGATGTCATCTTTTACTGCATTAAAGAGTTCTGTCTTAGCTTGGTCTCTTGTATAACCTGATATTCTTTCAAGTTCTTTCACTCTCTGTTCGTTTAACTGATTTACAAGATTTTGTTTTTCAGCAATCTCTTTTTCTTTTTGCTCGATAACTTTTTCTTTTTGCTCAAGTTGCTCTAATTTCTTTTCAGATAACTCATCTCTCTTAAGAGCTCTATTCTCTATCTCGGCAACTTCTTTTCTTCTCTCTCTTAACTCGTTTTCAAGTTCCGTCTTTTGCTTTAATATTTCTTCTTTTGCCTCAAGTAAAGCATTAACCTTGGTGCTCTCGGCCTTCTTAATAGCTTCGTCTAATAATGTTCTAGCCTTGTTCTCGGCTGAACCAATCTTTTCTAGTGCTGTTTTTTTCTCTATAGTTTTACCAGCATTAAATGCTAAAAATGCTGCAATGACAACAACTACTAAGGAGCCGATGATTATTCCTACTACCATAA
>JAFXWR010000328.1 GCA_017542725.1 Lachnospiraceae bacterium
GAAAACAAATCACTTAAAAACGATTCTGGTATTAGTCCTACTAAGAAACGACATAAAAAATATAAATTCCCACCAACGAGTTTCTTGCATAGAACTGAGAAATCAACAAAGAATACCGACCCAAGCTTAAATGAGAAGGCAGGAATCTTAGTCGAAACTCTTAAACAATTTGGTGTTGGAGTCACAGTAACAAACATAACAGTTGGACCATCTGTGACAAGATTTGAATTAAAACCTGATATCGGTGTAAAGATTTCAAAAATTCTTTCACTTGAAAATGATGTAAAACTTGCACTTGCAGCAAGTGAGATTAGAATTGAAGCCCCTATACCTGGTAAGTCAGCTATAGGTATAGAAATTGCAAATGCAAAAAGTAGTGGTGTATTACTTGGAGATATAGTTGCAACTACTGAATTTAGAAATGCAGAATCAAAATTAACTGTTGCTATAGGAAAAGATATTTCTGGCAAATCTATAATTACTGATTTAAGAAAAATGCCACATCTACTTATAGCTGGTGCGACTGGTTCTGGTAAGTCTGTATGTGTAAATAGCCTTATAACATCCCTTATATATAAAGCAAGCCCAGAGGATGTAAGACTTATAATGGTTGACCCTAAGGTTGTAGAACTTCAGATATATGACGGTATACCACATCTTCTAATACCTGTGGTTACTAATCCAAAAAAAGCTGCAGGAGCACTTAACTGGGCTGTATCTGAGATGACGAGAAGATATAATTTAATTCAAGAGAAGAGAGTTCGCGATATTGAGAGTTACAATCAAGCTATTGAAGGTGACATAGATAAGATAGGTGTGAATGAAGATAATGAGGCATCACTTGAACCTGTAAGCAAACTGCCTTATATAGTTATTATTATAGATGAGTTTGCTGACCTTATGATGGTGGCATCTAAAGATGTAGAGAATTCAATTATGAGAATAGCACAACTCGCAAGAGCCTGTGGAATCTATCTTGTAATTGCCACTCAGAGACCAACAGTCAATGTAATATCAGGTAGTATAAAGACAAATGTACCAAGTAGAATTTCTTTTGCTGTGTCATCTGGAATTGATTCTCAGACAATACTTGATAGAAGAGGTGCAGAAAAATTACTCGGGCATGGAGATATGTTGTATTTCCCACAAGGAATCCCAGAGCCTATAAGAGTACAGGGCTGTTATGTGTCAGAAGAAGAAATATTAAATATAGTAAATTTTGTTAAAGATGATAATGTTGTATATGATGAAGTAGCTGAAAATGCAATTGAGAAAGGTGTTACTGGAGAAAGTGGAGGCAGCGGCTTCGACCCAAATGAAAAAGACGATATGTTTGTAGAAGCAGGAAGGCTAGTCATAGAGCAGCAAAATGCATCTATAGGTATGCTTCAAAGAAGGTTTAGAATGGGATTTAATCGTGCAGCAAGAGTTATAGACCAACTTGAAGCAGAGGGAGTGATATCAGCTCAAGATGGCAAAAAGCCAAGAGAAGTTTTGATGAATATAGAAGATTTTAGAAATAAATTTGGAGGATAAATGCTCTTTAGTTCCATGCTATTTCTATGGATATTTTTACCCATAGTAATAATAGTTTACTACATTTTAAATTCAATATTTCAAAGTTCGGTTGCAAGAACTCGCATAAAGAACACTTTCCTTTTGATTACAAGTCTAGTTTTTTATGCATGGGGTGGCATTTATTTTCTTGCCATAATGCTTTTCTCAATACTTGTCAATTTCACAGGCGGGTATATAATTTCAAAACTTAAAATTAGGCAAAAGTTTTTGAGAGGATTTGTCCTTTTTGTTACTATAGTATTAAATTTACTTAACCTTGGATATTTCAAATATTTTAATATGATAGTTGCAATTATAGAGCAGGCGATGACACATAATGATACAGCTACTTTTTGGACAAATATTCTCTATATGAGAGGTACTGTGGAACTTGGATTTGAAAAAGTTGTATTGCCAATCGGCATTTCATTTTTCACTTTCCAAGCTATGTCATATGTTATAGATGTATATAGAAAGGAAGCAGAGAGCCAGAGAAATATTTTTGATTTTGGACTTTATGTAGCACTTTTCCCGCAGTTAATTGCAGGTCCTATAGTTAGGTATTCTGATGTAGCACTTCAAATTAATAATAGAGAAGAAAATTTAGATAAGTTTACTAGAGGCACAAAGAGATTTTGTTATGGACTTGGTAAGAAAGTGTTACTTGCAAATACCTTTGCCCTTGTAGTTGACAGCATTTGGCAACTTGATTTAAATAATATTGGCTTTTGGTTAGTATTATTAGTAACTATATCTTATGCTTTTCAGATATATTATGACTTTTCTGGATATTCTGATATGGCAATTGGACTCGGTCTTATGTTTGGATTTGAGTTTAAAGAGAATTTTAACTATCCATATATAGCTCTTTCAATTACTGATTTCTGGAGAAGATGGCATATATCTCTTTCTACTTGGTTTAAGGAGTATGTGTATATACCACTTGGAGGAAATAGGCATGGTATATTTAGAACCTGTCTAAACTTGATGATTGTATTTTTGCTAACTGGTATCTGGCATGGTGCTAATTTTACATTTATTATCTGGGGCGTAGTGTATGGAATTATACAGATAATCGAGAAATTATTTTTACTTAAGTTACTTAATTTCAATAAGATTAAAATTATAAATTGGATATATACTTTTACAATAGCAACACTCTTGTTTTTAGTATTTAGAAGCAACAATATATTTGAGGCAATGACTCTTATAAAGCAGTTTACGACATTTGAGTCAAAATATAACATAATGACATATCTATCAATGAAATATATTGTAACTCTAATAGTCGCTATATTATCTATGGGAATTATTCAGTCACTATTTGGAAGGCTTTATAAAAAAATTAGCAATACATTTATAGTAAACTTGGTAGATGCTCTAATTCAATTAGCAATACTTGCTATGTCTATACTTAGTATAGTTGAAGGAACATATAATCCGTTTATTTATTTTCAATTTTAAATGTTTAAGAGATTTCAAAATATAATATTTATCATACTATTTATGATAGTTCTTGCAGGACCGATGGTTTCTTGGTCTATATTGTCATGGTTAAATATCGGTTATCCAGAAATTATGGAAACACTTGATTTTGATTTAAATGAAAAAAGAAACAAAGCCACTTTGAGTGAGGCTATAGACTTATCAAAGATAACATATGAAGTTGAAAATTACTATAATGATAGATTACCATTTAGGTCAGTACTTATTTCATTTAAAAGATATATTGATGCGAAGGTTGAAGAACCATATAAGGATAATATAGAAGGAAAACTACTTAAGCTTTTCTCTAAAAAGAAAGGTGGCACACTACTTGATGATAATGTCATAACTATAAATGAAGATAGATTCATGGATGATGCAGTAGATAAATATTTAAATCATGGGCTATATAAAGAAGAGATAGACCCATATGATGACACTATAGAGTTTCCAATCAAATATTTAAATAATCCAAGAGTTATAGTTGGCCAGAGTAATTGGCTCTTCCTCAATGAAAATAATATTTCATATTATCAAGGCACAAATAAAATAGCAACTGATTCCAATATGAAAAAACACATTGAATCATATGTAAGACTCAATGAGATGTGTAAAATTGTTGGCAAAGAATTCGTGATTTTAATTTGCCCAGAAAAGGAAGAAATTTATCCTGAGTATATGCCAACTATGGAGATAGTTGATAGTGTTGAAGTTCCTATTGATGTGAGAGAATATATTAAAAAGAACACTGATGTAAAATACATCTATCCTAAAGAAGAATTGTTAAAATATAAGAAAAATTATCTTGTGTACAAAAAGTATGACAGCCATTGGAATTCTGTTGGTGGGTATATAGCTGCAAATGAATTGAAAAAAGCACTTGGATTAGATATCATACCACTTCGCGATTTGAAACTCAAAAAAGAACCAGCACTTGATGCTGATCTTGCATATTATGGCAATACTTCAGTAGATACATTGCCAATGTCTTTTAAATATGTATTTGAAAATTATAAATTAAATCATTATCCTGAGAGAATATTTGTAAAAAATCCTATAACAATGGATTCGTATACAACTCACTGCAATCAGGGATTTGATAAAAAGGTATTTGTGATTGGAGATTCATTTAGAGAATCAATGCAAGAGTTTATCATAAAAGATTTTAAGGAGTTATATTACAATACTTTTACCAATGCAACTGAAGGTTTCATCAAAGAAGAAGTTAAAAGAGCAGACACAATAGTCATAACTCTTGTAGAAAGAAATGAAGGAATTGTTTTACCACAGCTTTGCGATATCATTTACAATATTTTAGGAGAGTATAGAAATGAAATTGATTCATTCATTAGAGACAATAATTAATGGATTAGACTATGAAGTAATTAATGGAGATATTAAAAATGTTGAAATCAATAATTTAGTTTATGATTCTCGATTAGTCAAAAAGGATGACTTTTTTATTTGTCTAAATGGATCAAGATTTGATTCGCATACAAAGATTTTAGAAGTAATTAAAAGCGGAGCGAAGGCAATAGTAGTTGAAGAAGGCAATAGCAACATTATAAATTTTAAATTTCCAAATGATATCATAGTTATTTCTACAAAGAATAGTAGATATGCACTTGCATTAATATCAAAGCATTATTTTGATGACTCATCTGATAAACTTAAGATTATTGGCATTACAGGAACTAAAGGAAAAACAACTACAACTTTTATGATTAAGAGTATATTAGAGGAATGCGGTCATAAGGTTGGTATGATAGGGACTATAGGGATATTTATAGGAGATGAGCACATAATAACTGACAATACAACGCCAGAAAGTTATGTCTTATATGAGAGTTTTGCCAAGATGTTTGATAAAAATATAGATTATGTGGTCATGGAAGTTTCTTCTCAAAGTTTAAAGTATAATAGAGTAGATGGAATTAACTTTGAATATGCAGTGTGGACAAATATAGCATCGGAGCATATAGGCGAAAATGAGCACAGTGATTTTGATGACTACTTAAATTCAAAACTCAAAATTTTTGCAAAGTGTAAAAATGCAGTTGTAAACTCTGACACTGATTATCTTGATAAGATAATAGATATCTGCAAAAAGAATAATGTCAAA
Source organism: Lachnospiraceae bacterium (assembly GCA_017542725.1). Next base: position 5,165 of record JAFXWR010000328.1, read on the forward strand.
TTGTATCTTAAAGATGGAACTAAAAAGTTTAAACTTATGATGCCAGGTGCATATAATATTGATAATGCAAACCTTGCTTATACATTTGGGAAGGCTATAGGAGCTACTGATGAAGTGATTAGCCGTGCACTTGAAAAGACTATAGTACCTGGAAGATGCGAACTTGTGTACAAGGATGATGATTTTAAGGTTATAGTAGATTTTTCATATGAGAATAATGGAGCTCTTAAATTTTTAAATACTATTCGTGAAGAAAATCCAAAAAGAGTAGTAACAGTATTTGGCTGTGGTGGAAATAGATCAAAGGATAGAAGATATGGCATGGGAGAAGTCGCTGGTAAACTTGCTGATTTTGTAGTTTTGACTGCAGATAATTCAAGATTTGAAAAGACAATTGACATAATTGCTGACATAGAGACTACACTTACAAAATATAAGAAAAAAGATGACATAGATTCAGGATATATTATAAGAGAAGATAGACGAGAAGCTATAGAGTATGCAATTAAAAATCATAAGAAGGGTGATGTGATTTGTGTCATGGGGAAGGGTCATGAACCACTTATGGAAATGAATGGAGAGAAAGTTAGATTTTTAGATAGAGAAGTGATACTTGATATAATAAATAATTTATAAGATTGTATGGACAAAGTTTTTGCAAGTATAATTGTTGACATTAGTGTTGAATCCTTAAATAAACCTTTTATCTATGTTATACCCAAGGAACTTGAAAACGAGATAAAAGAGGGTGACAGGGTTATTATTCCCTTTGGCAAGAATAATAAAGATAAGGAAGGATATGTACTTGAAATATTAAATCTTGA
>JAFXWR010000030.1 GCA_017542725.1 Lachnospiraceae bacterium
GCAGGTAAGGCTATCTGTATAATGCTTATAGTTATGTTTATACATTTGTTGAATATGAAAATCACAAAAAATAATGTTGCTTATGTTATTTTGTTTGCTGGTTTTTGTATTATGACTATAAGCTCTATGCGTCATTTTCTTTATCTTTATCCTATAGGCATTTATATAATAATACAAGGACAATATAAAGACGTTAAGTTTATTAAGATGTTATCGTATAGTACTATAACGTATTTAATTAGTGTATTTACCTTAGTATTGTTAGTAATGTTTGGCGTAAATTTTCATAATATAGAAACAGAGTACGCTAAAGATTATATAACTCCTACGTTAGAAGCCTTGTTAGATAAAACCTTAAAGGACAATGATGGGTTATTTACGGATGACATAAATATTTGGTCAAGTGGGTATAAATCGTTTCAAAGTGGTGCTTTTCCGTATAACAGAGATAGAGTATTAGATAGTTATACCTTGATTACAGGTAGTGATACGCAGATAAGTACCTTGATAGATTATTATGGGTTAAATAAGTTTTTATTTTATAAGACTCATGTAGATGATAGAACTACGTATTTATTAAATTCTAATTTATATGATTATATGATGAGCAGACCTGATGATTATGTGCTATTATATGATGATGACGTGTTAGTATATTTTGTTACAACAGAGGTATATGATGAGATTAAGTGATTTGGATAGTAAAATGGCAAATCCCTCGGTAGTGTTAGTCCAAAGTGATTGTGTGCGATTAATAAACTTCTTAGAGGTAAAATTAAAACGGCAGTACGAAGTAACTGCAGATACAAGTTTTTATATTACGGAGAAGGAACATATAAAGACTTTAAAGAGTTTAATAGGTGTTTATCCTCCGTTGGCTTTGAAATGGTTTGCTTATGTTAATTTAGATGAACTTGATAGAAATAAAGTAACTATGGCAGATATAACAGCCATAGTTAAGCAATCAAATACAGTATTATTTTATATTGTATGTAAGAAATATGCGACTTATAAAAAGTTTAAAGACAGTATAAAGACTGTTCCTAATGTATATGATTACTATTTAAGTTATTTGAGAAAAGCAGATTTCATTTATTTGTATGATGCTTTTGTTATAGAAAGTCATAGATTGAATTCTAATTTATTTAACTTTGTTACTCAGACATATTCTAATAAGGTGGATAGTTGTTGGGATTTATTTGAAGCCTTAAGTAAAGGTACAGTATGTAGAACTAAGGCTGATATTGTAGCTATATGTGGTTCAGAGGATAATACTACTGAGGCTTTTGTATTTTCTTTATTAAAGCCATTAAGTAAATCGGAGAGAGGTTTTAAGAGGGTATTTAAGCAGCGTGTAAAAACTGCTTTTGATTTATTAAACAGTACAACGTTTGCACAAGATACCTCAAAATCAGCAGCGTTGGGTTTAAGTGAGTCAAAAGCTGAACCTTCAAAATTATATGCTTATATGAGCAATAACTTAAAAAATTTTATTGCTTTAAAAGAACTTATAATAGCTGGAAAAGTATATAAGAGTGTACCTGAAGATATAATAATGTTATATAATACAGAGTATAAGTTGCATTTGGATAAATACCAACGATTTATATGGAGATTAAATACAATACCGCTTAGTAGTCTTTTATTATTGTATTCTAGCATGGGTGACAGATGGACGAGTGATGCAGATATACTTAGTTTTTTGTATAGATACTATGCAGCATTAGGTAAACAAGCCTTTGCAGAGAAAGAGAAAGGGTAATCTGTATGTTTATTAGAAAGTTATTGAATGGTACTTTTGATAGAGAGTATATTGAAAGACGTTTTGGTGATAGATATAATACTATGACATTTGCTAAGTTGCAAAATCAGAACATAGTAATATTATCAGAACAGTATAATTTAAATGATAGGCAGGTTGTATTTGACGAGGAAGTTAAGCGACCTTTGTATAAACAAGCAATAGATATGCAGATGGGTAAACCTTATAAGCCTAAAGATACACATAGAACTGTAAGGTATATTGATTATATAGACCCGGAGAAGATACACGGTAATATGAGATTTGAAGTATATGAACATATAGGTTATTAAAGTTTGGAGGCTGTCGTTTATGTTAAATCAGATATTATTGAGATGCAAAATTGATGAGATAAAACCGAAGTTAGGCAATGAGTTAAAGGGTTTTTTGAATAATAAAGAGGAAGTATTGTATATTCGGTTGTTGTGTGATGAGACAGATATTTTTGACGGTATTGCTCTTATGCAACAGTATAAAAATATTTTAATGATAGAATATACGGGTACTGATTTTAACCCTATTTATTTTACCTTAACTAGTGATGTTATTGGTGATAATTATGTAGTACAGATAATGCCAATTGACAATGCACCCACAGAGAATTATATTAAGTGTGTTGCAGAGGAAACGCCTACAGGATTAATACCAGTAGTGAAGTTACCTGCTGATTTTTGCGACCTAGAATTGTTGTATAAGTTAAATCAGAAGTATCCTAGAGTAAGATTTTGTGGGGGTAATCTATTTAATATAGCAGGTTGTAATATAGGTTGTTGTGGAATAGATTTATTGGAATCTAAAGCTATAAAATATGATTTAGATGCATATTATAGAGCAGGTAATTGTGATTGTGCTTTACAGGTCTGTGATTTTAAGGAAGTATCTAATATACAAGCTATTGTAAATGATACACAGAAAGATGAAATTGAACAGAATACAGAAACTAAGGAAAATGCAAGCTTTAGTTTTTCAGATATTTTAGCAGGTAACTTTTAATCAAAATTTATATGGAGGATTATATGAATCTTAGTAAACTAACTAATCTGATACAGATTACTAATGAAGATGGAAGTGTAAAAACATTTTTTAACGGTAGTATTACAGCTACACAACTTATTTTTATTGTTGCAGTTATTATTGTAGGCTTAATTTTAATGGCAAAATTGAAGAGAATTGGAAAGATTGTAGTACTTGTTGCTGTTATAGCAAGCACTTATTTTAATGTTCAGTTGTTTAGTCCTACTAAGATGTTAAATACTGCAACAGTATTTGTTAACTCACCTTTGGTAAAAGAGCAAGTTACAGAGTTGGCTAATAAGTCAGATAGTATTAGGTTGTCAGGAGATAACTTAGAAATAAAAGTAATGGATAACTGGATTTCATTAAATGCAATTACATCTGTTATACAGTTAGATGATGGTAATGTCAGTATTTCTGTAGGAGACCAGAACTTTGTAGTTAGTGATGAAATGATTATCAAAGTATTAAATATGTTTACAAAAATGTAAGTTATTGTTTAGTTGATTTTTCCTATCCTTTAGATAGCAAAATTATTTCTTAGAAGGCTTATTTTTTGTTCAGATTTCGTTGATTTTCGCTATTCGTTATGTTATTGTAGGGGTGTAGATTTTGTACGTAAAGTTCCCCAACGAGAACTTAGTTGTAGAAAGATAATAAATTGAACGAACCTTGTAGGGGGATGTTTATGTTGTTAAATAGTTTTGCGTTTGAGAAAGCAGATGAGGTATCACCTGAAAAATTTGCGTATGTGTGGAACGCTATAGAAGAATTAGAAGGGTATATTTGGAAACAAGTTAAGTTGAAAGATTTCGTACCAGAAACTAAGCAACTTATCTTTTTTCATGCTATCTCACATTATAATGAGAGTGAAGGC
>JAFXWR010000329.1 GCA_017542725.1 Lachnospiraceae bacterium
CCAAATGATGACAGAAGAAAGAAAATTATGCCTATTGCGAATAAGTATAATTTAAGTGATGTGATGGAAGCCATGGCAAATTATTATATAAAAACAAATCGCCGTATTACATTTGAGTATAGTTTGATAAAAGATGTAAATGATGGTGTTTCAAATGCAAATGAGCTAGTGAGTTTATTTAAAAATAGTTTTAGAGGTAGACATATAGATTTTAATGTAAATCTTATTCCAGTGAATGTTGTAAAAGAAAACGACTTCAAAAGACCGGATATGAGCAATGTAAATATATTTAAGGATATACTTGAGAATAATAATATATCAGTTACTTTGAGAAGAGAATTGGGAAAGGATATAAGTGGTTCTTGTGGACAACTTAGGGCAAGTGTAAAGTAATTTGAAGTTTTTTGCCAAAACGGATCTTGGTAAGACTAGACAGGTTAATCAAGATTACTATATAGCCGAAAATAGGAAGGTTGGAGTATTCCCTAACCTATTTATAGTAGCGGATGGTGTTGGAAGTAATAGGGATAGTGGATTTGCTTCCAAACATTGTTCGGGTTTTGTGCTTGATCAAATTTCATTATCAAAGGATTCTTCGGACTTAAAAGGTGAACTTGCGAAGGCTTATAGACTTGCAAATGCTGACTTAGTTTATAGAATAATGGCTAATCCGAAGTACAAAGGTATGGGCACGACAATGGTTTGCACTACGATAGTAAATGATAGAGCTCTAATTGCAAATGTAGGAGATTCTAGGTGCTATCATATAAGTAATGAAATTAAACAAATAACACGAGATCACAGTATAGCGGAAGAACTTGTAAATGAAAATGCTATAGAGAGAGGATCGGAAAAGTACAAAGAATTAAAGAGTCAGCTAAGTAGAGCATTTGGAGCAGGAAAAAAGATAGAACCAGACTTTTTCGAAATAGATTTACGGATGGGTGATTATTTACTGCTTTGTACTGATGGACTTAGCAATATGGTAGATGACGAAACTATATATGAAATAATAAATAGAGACACGACCATAGAATCAAAAGTAGATGAATTAGTTGACGAAGCAAACAAAAATGGTGGGCGAGATAACATAGCGATTATACTTATATATATAGATATGATTAACAAAGAAAATTCAGTTTTTGAAAAAGAAAAACAACAGGCTTATGAAGATGCCATAAATAGACTTAAGAATAACGAAGAAGGAAATATAAAGAAGAGCAATATAAAAAGTATTTTAGATAATAGAGCATCCTTGTTAAATGATAACTTCCGAAGTAGAAGTCGAAAGAGAAAGGATGGTGAAGAGAATGAGCAATAAGAGAGATAATAAACAACTAAATAGATTATCTGGTAGATATGAAATTATAGAGCAAATAGGCGTAGGAGGTATGAGCTATGTCTATAAGGCTTATGATTCAAAAAGGAAAAAAGTAGTTGCCATAAAGATTTTAAAAGAGGAGTTATCTATTGATGAAGAATTTGTAAAGAAGTTTAAAAGTGAAGCCCTTGCTTGTAAAGACATAAAGCAGGAAAATGTTATAAGTGCTTTTGATGTGGTTGATGAAGGCAATATGCATTATATAGTCATGGAGTATCTTGAGGGAATAACACTTAACAAGTACATCAAGCAAAAAGGTAAACTTACAAATGAAGAGACTATAGCAATTTCTATTCAAGTTGCAAAGGGAATACAAGCTGCTCATAAAAAAGGTATAATACATAGAGATATTAAACCTCAAAATATAGTTATAGATAATAATGGCGTAGCTAAAATTACCGACTTTGGAATCGCAAGAGCTATAACAAGTACAACTAAAAATATATCCGTTATAGGAACTGTACATTATATAAGTCCAGAACAAGTTAGAAATACAAAAGTTGATTTTAGATCTGATATATATTCTTTTGGTTGCACTATGTATGAGATGATTACTGGTGAAGTCCCATTTGAAGGAGATGCACCACTTGATATCATAATTTCGCATCTCAGAAATAATTTAAAGGCTCCGCATTTAAAGAATCCGGATGTTTACATGAGTTTGGAGAAAATTATTTTGAAAGCAGCCCGTATGGTTCCTAGAGAGCGTTATCAAAGCATGGAAGAAATGATTAAGGATTTGGAACGCGCTGATATTGACAAGGATGGAGACTATATAAAAGAGAGCAACTATGATGAAGATGAAGAAGGCAAAACAGTTATAATTACTGATGAGGACATGAAGATAATCAAAGCTGTATCAGAGAAATATAGTAATAAGCCAAGTTACAAGTCGCACGAAGAGGCATTTACTCCAGAACAACAAGAATTCTATGATAAATATATAAAAGATGGCGCTTTTAGACATCATATGTATATGCGAAGAATTATTTTTGGTGCTATAATTGCTGTGGTTCTTCTTATAGTAATTATGATTTTTATAGCATTAGATACAAGGAAACATAGTCTGGTTGACAATGTGGCGACAAATAGTATAACACTAACTAGTATAGTTAGGTTTGTAACAGGCTCAGATTTTAACCTTGCATCTGATTTGTTGGAAGAGTATGGAATTAAAATTAATGTTGTAGGTGAAGAATATAACGATAACATTGAGTATGGTAAAATTAGTAGAATAGTGAAAGACAATTTGAATGAAAATATGTCCATAGATGTAATGGTCTCAAAGGGGTCAAAGATTTTAGATTTTACCAATAAAGAAGCATTGCAACAGACAAGATGGACTGATATGATAGAAAGACTTAAGGACAGAGGACTTACATATGAAGTATCAGAGATTAATGATATAAATGTACAAAGAGGATATATAATTGGAGCAAATAAAAATAACTCTGCAGAACCAGGACCACTTGTGTTTACCATAAGCCGTGGAATAAGCGATCAAATAAAAACGATGCCAAATCTTATAAATAAATCTATTGCAGAGGCAAGAGATTTACTTGCTGCAAATGAATTAGTACTCGGCAACATATCATATGTGAGAGATATGATGGTGTCTGAAAACTGTGTAATAAATCAATCGGTAGAACAAGGTACTGAGATAAGGGCTGGGTCAAATGTGGATTTGATTTTGAGTAGCGGCAAAGATGGAGTTGAGTATATTGCTGAAAAAAAGAAGAAATGGCATAGCGAACTTAGCGCTACTTATAGAGTAGTAAGTGGAGAAAGTTCGCCAACTCAAAGTGGTACGAGCGAGACGATGATTTTACAAGTAAGACTTGTGCAGCAAACTAATGCCGGCATTGTTTATACTGAACTTTTGGAACCACAAGAGTATAAGGTTGGAACTATTATGCCACTTATATTCCCAAATCTTGAAGGAGAAGAGGGCGTGCAAAATGGTCAGGTGCAGGTAGTTGATGTTGAGAAGGATAAAGTTGTATCTACAATCAATGTAATATTCTGGCCTGTAGGAGGTTAAATGGAAAAATATTTAGCACCATCACTTTTGTCGGCAAATTTTTATAACCTTGAAAAAGATTTGTCCATATTAAAAGCAGAAAACATAAAGTATCTTCATTTGGATGTAATGGATGGAATGTTTGTTCCGAATATTAGTCTTGGGGTACCTGTGATTGAGTCCATAAAGAAGAATACAAAAGATGATTTTGTATTGGATACTCATCTTATGGTCGAAAGACCTGAGAGATACATTATGAATTTTAAGAAAGCAGGTGCCGATATACTGACTATTCACCAAGAAGCGACTAAAGATTACTGTGAAGTTGTCGCTATCATAAAGGAACAAGGAATGAAAGCTGGTATAAGCGTGAATCCAGAGACTGATATAAAAAAAATTGATGATTGTTTAAAAATTGTAGATTTAGTTCTTGTGATGAGTGTCCATCCTGGTTTTGGAGGTCAGAAGTTTATAGAGAATTCACTTGACAAAGTTAAGTATTTGCAAGAAATGAGAAATAAGAAAGGTTTTAAATATAAGATAGAAATAGATGGTGGTATAACTATAGAAAATGTAAGAAATGTATGTGAGACAGGAGTGGATATAGTTGTAGCAGGGTCGGCAGTTTTTAAGAATGACATAAGAAAGAATGTAAAAGATTTTCATGATATTTTAAAAAAATTTTAATGGTGTGATATGAATAAAAAAATTGCAGTTTTAAATGAATTAAAAAAATATGATAGGATGTGCTATCTAAATTCAATACCTATAATTGCAGCATTTGGTGATAGACCTTATGTTGGATTTTCAGAAAATGTCAAGTATGATGGTTTTTTGACAGGATATTTTGAAGATAGTAGTAAGATACTCGAGACAAGAGAGATAATAGGTGATGCAAAACTTGATAACCCGAGGGTGCTTGCCTTAGTTGACCCAGTTTTTGCAGATAATGGAGTAAGGTACAACGGAATAACCGACACTCATATTGATAATTACAGAAAACTTGTAGAGATATCGGATATTATGACTCCGAATCTTACTGAAGCGTGTATATTGGCAAATGAATCATATGAAGAGTATCGTGATAAATACTGTACCATCAATTATGAAAGTGGAGATAAAGAAAAGACTAATGAACTGTCGAAAAAGATAATTCAAAGCATTTTTCCACTACTTGAAAAGTTAAGAGTAAAGAAAAATCAAATAACTATAATTAGTGGAATTGAGTTATATAATACTATACTAACTATTTTGGATGTCTATGATGGAGATCACGGAAAAAGACAAACTACTTGCAACTATTCTGAAAAAGTCGAAGAGAGATATGGTGCTGGGGAAATATTTAATGCTATGTATTTTGAGACATCCACTAACGGATTTACACTTGTAGATGCTCTATCGGTATCAACATCGTTTATCAATAATTCACTAAGGTTTTCCAAGGATAGAAATTTTGATAAAAAAGATGGCATAGTATTTGAACCAATATTACATGATAATATAATGGTAATA
>JAFXWR010000330.1 GCA_017542725.1 Lachnospiraceae bacterium
ATGATAAGAGTAGGAGGCTGCACATGTTAAATAGAAAATTTGAAAAGATGGCATTTGTCGGAGGTCTTCTTATAGATGGTACAGGCAGTGCAGCTATTGAAAATAGTTTAGTGTTGGTTGATGACAAGAAGATAGTTTATGCCGGAGAACAAGGTCCAAAGACTGATGGCTACAAGATAATGGACATAAAAGGTAAAACTATAATGCCTGGACTCATTGATACACATTTACATTTTTCTGGAAACTTAACTGACAATGATAGCGACTGGGTTCTTGAAGATGTAGTTCAAAAGACTGTAATCGCAGTGCAGCAGGCTCATCAATGTCTTGGAAAAGGTCTCACAACTGTTGGTGAGATATCTCGTTCTGGTATCGCCATTAGAAATATGATAGAAGCAAGTGAGATGAGAGGACCAAGAGTTGTAGCGACTGGACTTGGCTTTTGTAGAACAGCAGGGCATGGAGATTCGCATAGACTTTCTTATGCGGATAATCAGCATGCTCACCCTTGGGCAGAGAGAGTTGACAGTCCATGGGATTTGAGAAAAGCAGTTCGTATGAGACTTCGTGAAAGTCCTGATGCTATAAAGATATGGGCAACTGGTGGTGGAATCTGGAGATGGGATAAAAAACTCGACCCACATTACTGCCTTGAAGAGATACAAGCAGTTGTAGATGAGTGTAACATGGTAGGAATACCTGTGTGGTCTCACGCAGAGGGATTCCAAGGTGCGCTTGATAGCTGTAAGGCAGGAGTTCATCTTATAATTCACGGTGAAGCACTTAATCATGAGTGCCTTACTATTATGGCTGATAAACATATTTATTTCTGTCCTACTATTCAATTTTTACAAGATTGGTATACTACATATCCACCCGTATATGTTCCAGAACTTCATGATAAGTATCCAGGAGCAAATGTCATTGAAAAAGAACTTGCTCGTGTATATGATAACTTAAGAACTGCAAGAGAGTATGGTATAGGACTCACAATAGGTTCTGATTCATTCTGCTCAAGTCTCACACCTTATGGCACAACTGCTATTGGAGAAATGTATTCATTTGTAGAAAAAGCTGGAATAAGTGAGATGGATACTATAGTTGCAGCTACAAAGACAGGTGCAGAGATGCTTAAGGTTGGTGATATAACTGGAACTTTGGAAGAAGGAAAGTTTGCTGATTTAATCGTATTAAATGGCAATCCATTAAAGAATATTAGAGACATAACTCCTGACAACATGGACGTAATAATGAAAGAAGGGGAAATTATAATCAAATAACATTACTTATTAACACCGCCGCAGCTATAAGCAACGAAAATGCCGGTGAGTAACCGATGGATAGAACCGAAGCATTTTCTTATGCTTATGCTACGGCATAGTAATAGTAATGTTGAAGAAACAAAAAGGTTTATATTAATTATGAAAAGAGTATTGTTAGTAATATCATTAATTGTTACATTTGTTTTAGTCAGCGCCTGTGGCAAAAAAGTCACCACTGAAAATGCCTCAGCAAGCACTGATTCAAAGAAGATAAAAATAGTTACAACTATTTATCCAGAATACGACTGGGTGTCTAACATCATAAAAGGCAAAGAAGAAAAATTTGACCTAAGTATCTTGATGACAAGTGGAGTTGACCTTCACAATTTTCAGCCATCTGCCAAAGACATACTTGATATAGGCACGGCAGATTTATTTATCTATGTAGGCGGCGAGTCTGACAAGTGGGCTGATGGTGCTATAAGACAGGCTGCAAATAAAAATCTCAAATCAATCAACCTTATGGAACTTTTGAAAGACAAAGTAAAAGTCGAAGAACTTAAAGAGGGAATGGAAGACGATGAACATCACCACGATGAAGAAGAAGGCGAGGAGCACGAAGGAGAAGAAGAACATCATGAAGAAGAGATAGAGTATGACGAGCATGTGTGGCTTTCACTTGAAAATGCGATGATAGTATGTGCTGATTTGAAAAATGAAATTGTATCACTTGATTCTGAAAATGCAACTGTATATGAAAAGAATTTGCAAGCTTATGTTTCAGAATTAAAAAATTTAAATGAAGAGTATAAAAATGTAGTAAATAGTGCGAAAAGAAAGGTACTACTTTTTGCTGATAGATTTCCATTTAGATATATGGTAGATGACTATGACCTTAATTATTTCGCTGCATTTAAAGGATGTGCTGCTGAGACTGAGGCGAGTTTCAAAACCATAAAGTTTTTGGCTGACAAACTTGGAGAAGAAAACCTTCCATATGTCATGAAAATAGAGAGAAGTGATGACAAGATTGCAAGAGCTGTCATAGAAAATAGTAGTAAAAAAGATGCGACAATTGAAACTATGTATTCTATACAGGCGGTAAGTAGCGATGATATAAAAAGGGGTGAGACCTACCTCTCATATATGAAGAAAAATTTGGAAGTGCTGAAGAAAGTTTTGAACTAAAGCCTACTAAATATCAATATAAAGTGAGAAAATAGCGCTATGCGGAAATGGCGCTATTTTTGTGTGTTTTAAGGTTCTAATAAGCCCATTACCAAAAATGTCAAAAACTTGACATATTTGGTAATGAAGTATATAATAGGTATGTAATTATGTGAGGTATGTATGGAGTTTCAAAGAGACTATTATTTGCAAAAACTAGTAAATAGGAAAAACAATGGTTTTATAAAGGTGATTACCGGGATTAGAAGGTGTGGGAAATCATATTTGCTTTTTAATTTATTTAAAAAGCATTTGCTTGAAAGTGGGGTAAAAAGTAAATATATTATTGAACTTTCACTTGATGACGAGCAAAATGAGGAACTTCTTGATAGAAAAAAATTAGGTGACTATATCAGAAGTAAAATTATTGATGATAAAAAATATTATTTATTAATTGACGAGATACAATTTGTAGAAGGGTTTGAGAAAGTACTTAATGGTTTAACAAAAATAGAAAACCTTGATGTGTATGTTACTGGTAGTAATTCAAAATTTCTATCAACAGACATTCTAACTGAATTTAGAGGACGAGGTGATGAAGTAAGAGTATACCCATTATCTTTCAAAGAAATAAAAAGTGGGATGAAGGGGTTATCAGACAGCGATATTTGGAAAGAGATATCAACATATGGTGCACTTCCGCAGATAATGAATCAGCCTACAGATGATCAAAAGAAAACAGCATTAAATACTATATTACATAAGGTTTATATGGATGACATAATCAATAGAAATAATATAGCTAAAACAGAATATTTTGAAAAGACATTAAATATACTTGCTTCCGCAATAGGCTCCCTAACTAATCCAAGCAAAATTGCAGATACATTTGTGTCTGAGAAATATGGAGATATATCACATAAAACTGTAGCAGATTACATTGAATATGCTATAAATGCATTTTTAATAGAAAAGGCTGAAAG
>JAFXWR010000331.1 GCA_017542725.1 Lachnospiraceae bacterium
ATAATTTTGAATTATGCAAAGGGAAAGACAATGATTGTAATTACTCATGACAAGAGTCAAATTAATAAAATTGCTGATAAAATTCTAAATATGAATGGTGGGAAGATAGTATAATGGAACTACTTAAAGTTGATAGCCTTGACGAAGCTAGATTAAAACTTTATAAAGCTTACAAGGAAAGTGGCAAAGGACTTGAAATGGAGGAAAGATCAGTTCTTGATGCACTTGATTTTATTTTGGCAGAAGAAATTGTAAGTGATGTGGCAGTGCCAGAGTTTGATAGGTCAGTAGTAGATGGATATGCTGTTATAGCTAGCGACACGCAGGGAGCAAATGATTCTATACCAACATTTTTAAAAGTTGTTGGAGAAAGCAAGATGGGTGAAGTCTGCGACATAGAATTAAAAAGTGGCGAATGTGTATATGTACCAACAGGAAGTATGATCCCTAAAAATAGTAATGCCTGCGTGATGGTAGAGCATACAGAAAGTATAACTGACGACAAGGTAGCTGTCTATGAATCAGTTGCTGATGGAAAGAGTGTCGTTAAAAAAGGTGATGACATAAAGGAAGGTGCTGTGATATTTACTAAGGGAAGAAAACTTACTGCCGCAGACATCGGATTTTTATCATCTATTGGAATATATAAAGTTAAAGTATATAAAAAGTGGAATATAACAATTATATCTACTGGAGATGAACTAGTAGATGAAAATTCAGAATATAGATTTGGAAAGATAAGAGATATAAATACTAATTTGCTATCAGCACTTTCAATAAAATATGGCTTTAAAATTATAAATAAGTATTTAGTGAAAGATAATGCTGAGATTTTAGAGAATACTCTTAAAGAGTCAATGACTAATAGCGATGTAGTAATAATATCGGGTGGAAGCTCTAAAGGAAAAAAGGATGCGAGTAGCTTAGTTATAGATAAAATGACTTCATCAGGTGTTTTGACTCATGGTATAGCTGTAAAGCCAGGTAAGCCAACAATCACTGGATATGATAAAGTTACAAATACTGTAGTAGTGGGACTTCCAGGTCATCCAGTTGCATCGGCAGTACTATTTAAACTTATAGTGTGTGGCTTATATGACATGATAACTGAATCACAAAATAGAGATTTAATTTGCGAAGGTATAATGACTGAAAATATGCCAGCGTCACCAGGAAGAATGACGTTTCAACTTGTGAAAATTGATAAAGATTTTAATGTTACACAAATTTTTGGAAGATCTGGACTTATTCGCACACTGTCAGAAGCCGACGGCTACATAGTACTTGAGACAAACCAAGAAGGCATCCGCAAGGGCGACAAAATCAAAGTCTATTATTTGTAGGGGCGTAGGGGCGAATGCTTGCGGAGCTAGCGTAGGGGCGAATGCTTGCAGAGCCCTCGTAGGGGCGAGTTTTACGAGCCCGAAGGAAAAAATATGGGAAAACGAAATTTGTATTTAAAAACTATATCAGTAGAAGAAGCATACGACAAGTATTATACTGCTCTAAATGAAAAAGGCATACTATCAAAATTTGTCGAAGTAGTACCAACAAGCGAAGCTCTAGGCAGAATAACATCCGAAGCAATATTTGCAAAGTGCAATTCTCCGCTTTTTAATGCTGCAGCAATGGATGGAATCTGCGTAGAAAGTATAAAAACAAAAAATGCAAGTGAAGAAAATCCTGTCATATTAAAAGCTGGAAAAGATTATAAGATAGTTGACACAGGGGATTCTATAAAACCACCATTTGATGCTGTAGTGATGGCTGAAGATGTTATAGAGATTGATGATGAGACAGTAAAAATCATAGCTCCGGTTTCTGGTTGGGAAAATGTGAGACCTATAGGTGAAGATATAGTTGCTGGTGAAATGATACTTGAGAGCAACCATAAAATTAAACCTATTGATATAGGAGCATTGATTGCTGGTGGAATTTTAAAAATTAAATGTCATAAAAAATTATCTGTGGGTATCACTCCTACAGGTGATGAAATTATAAATCCAATAGATGACCCAAAAGAGGGAGATATAATTGATTCGAACTCATATATGATTAAAGCTCTAGTAGATGAAAATGGCGGAATCGGCAAGAGGTATGACATAGTAAAAGATAACTATGATAAGATTAAGGCTCAACTTCAAAAATCTATATTAGAAAATGATGTTACTATTATAAACGCCGGATCGTCTGCTGGTACAGAAGACTATTCTGTTCATATATTAAAAGAATTAGGTGAAGTAATAGTTCACGGTGTTTCCATGAAACCTGGAAAGCCTGTCATACTCGCAATAGTTGATGGTAAGCCTGTAATTGGACTACCTGGTTATCCACTAAGCGCATATCTTGCATTTGATTTATATGTAAAGCCACTTTTATCGCATGAAAAAATAAGTCAGGATGAGATCGATGCAGTTGTCTCAAAAAGACTTGTTTCATCATTAAAATATAGAGAGTATGTGAGAGTTAAAGTCGGAAAGGTAAATGATAAATATATAGCATCGCCACTTAATCGTGGAGCGGCTTCTCAGATGAGTATGGTTAGAGCTGATGGTATACTTATTATTCCACAAAATAGTGAAGGTATAGAAGCGGGAGAAGTAGCAAAAGTTAAACTCATAAAAAATAAAAAGACTCTCGACACAACGCTTGTGTCTATAGGTTCACATGATGTGCTGATGGACATAGTGGCAGATATCATGGCAACTGATTATAATGATGTAACTTTGTCATCTACTCATGTAGGCTCTATGGGTGGACTTATGGCACTTAAGAGAGGAGAAACAATTATAGCGCCTACTCATTTACTTGATGAAAATAATGGCAAGTACAATGTGGATATTATAAAAGAAATATTTGGAGAAGGGAAAGTTTCGCTGATTAAAGGATTTGACAGGATACAAGGCATAATGGTCAAGAAGGGCAATCCTTTAAATATTAAAGGTATAGAAGATTTGCCTAAGTATAAATTTGTAAATAGGCAGAGAGGGGCTGGGACAAGAGTTTTGCTCGATTATAAACTAAAGACACTTGGCATTGACCCTAAAACAATAGATGGTTATGATAAAGAGGTTGCAACTCATATGGCAGTGGCTGCAAGTGTAGCAAGTCCTTATATAGATTGTGGACTTGGAGTTAAGTCAGCGGCAGACAGTATGGGACTTGATTTTATAGAAGTAGGTATAGAGGAATATGATTTTGCAATTCTTACAAAGAACCTTGAAGATGAAAAAGTAAAGAAGTTTATAGAAGTAATAAAATGTGATAAACTGCATAAAAAACTTGATGAGCTTGGCGGATATGGGTATAGCAATCTTGGAAATATAATAAATATCTAATTAATTAGACAAAATAAGACTCAAATTTAATTATTTCTTAATAAATATAAGTTTTTTAATATTGATTTTTGAACTCCTTTTTTGTATAATAATTTATTAATACATCAAATTTGCAAAAGGAGTTTTTTGATGCAAGTTTCTACATATAATACATCCATACAT
>JAFXWR010000332.1 GCA_017542725.1 Lachnospiraceae bacterium
AACATTCCTTATGTTCTTTTTTAGCAGCTTTACTCATTCTCTGACTCCTTTGTAACCTTGTTTTCTTCTATTTCCATTTCAGCTTTACAAATAGGACAAAAAGCGACTGGTCTTATAACACGTATTTTGCAATTACTACACTTATAAATCGGATTAGAATACCAATCAAGAGCATTAGTGTCAATCCATCTTGCTTTCACTATCTGACCCCTCTATGATTTCCTGTCTCCTTGTTCTCAAACGGACAATTAGCCATACGTTTTTTATCGTTTGGAATATAAGTATCAAGAACCATGCAATATCTTTTACCGTTATTAGCTATTACAGTATTAGGACATTGCATACAACAACTTGGATACTTTTTAAAGTCGTTAATTGCTATCATCTTCTATTACCTCTTTAATATCTGTGACAATCATCATATAGTTATAAGCCTTTTCTTCTGCACTATTTCCTATAGGTCTATCAACTATCTGCTTTATCTTTTCTAGCTTTTCTTCGTTTGTCATTCTGTAATCTCACTCTCTTCCTTGTAGCTATCAATTTCAGCTCTTAGCTTATTCACCAACTCCTCCTCCTTGTCATGTGAATATGCTTCACTAGTTACACAAGGTTTATTGCTGAACGACTCTTGTTCTAAGACTTTGAAGGCTTCTTCAGTCCTTATCTCTGTAGCGTTATCTCTAATTTCTTTTTCAGTTTCTACGTTTGTCATGCTTTTATCCTCTCTTTCTGACTTATCTTTATTATCCTGAAACCCACATTTGGGACACTTGCATCCTTCATACTTGGAAGGACTACTTGTCTCAAAACCACATACGGGGCATATCCAACTATCTGCATTATCTAGCCAATGTAAGCTTATTTCTTTCCCTCACTTTCTGACTTTATGGTTGCAACTCCATATATCATTTCTTGTTTACCATCTTGATACTTTATTTTTATCCAATTCTCAACTTGGTTAGTACGAAACTCAAAAGATTCACAACTTATATGATGTTCTGTACCGTTATACTCAATAACAGTTATCTTCATTTATTTCTCGCTTTCTGCCTGTGTAACAGCTAACCTATAACGCTTACCCTGATAGTCAAATTCAAGGGCTTCTTCATGCTCTAATAGAAATTGAGCCACAGCGTTTATCGCTTCATCTGTCACATCTGATTTATTAACCCACATTTCACCCTTTTTGTTTAGCGTTCCTGCAAATATTCCTGTAATACCGCAGCCTACATGATATTCAGCCATTTATTCTTTTTCCTCCATTTCTGTTTGGTATTTATCTATAATCTGATTAACTCGATTAACAAATATGAATTTTGAACCATTCACGTCCTTAAATGCGTCTTGCTCTATATCAGCTTTTATATTATTGAGCATAGCTATCTTTTCAGCTTTTAATTTTGATGAGTAATTATCCTTGATTCTTAATGCCAAATCTGATATTTCTGCTAATTCTTGGTCAATCGTTAGTCCCATTTTCTCTCCCTTTCTAACATTGAATCTAAGTTACAGATTATTTATCTTCTTCAGGTTTTGTATTATAAGCATTTAATCGCTCTAAATCCTCAGTAGGTATAATGTGTACTATATTATCTCCATAATGTTCTTCTATTGTCTTTTGTAGAAGCTTACCCGTTTCCTCTGTTACAATAAAAGCACCTGCTGTCTTTGATTTTAATGAAATTAAAGAATACACATTCTTTTTATATTTTGTAGCTATTGTCTGTATAGCATTTATATCATCTAAATCAACGAGTACCCTCTTTACTAAACAATAATCTAAATCATCATAACCCTGATAAGGATTGGTTGTTTCATAGGCTATAAATTCTACAAATTTTCTCATATTATTGTCCTTTCTCTATTATATATCTAAACCCTAGTTTACAGTTTTATTTCTGAGAAGAAATTAAGAGGAAAATATGTTCTTTCTGGCATCTTTTTTACCTTACTCTTTAACTCTCTCCATTCTCTTTTTTCTTTTTCTATATAGTCTACCGTTTCTCTAGTTACATATAGGCTATCTCCATTTTTTAGAAATACACTACATAGAGGTTTGTCATTATCGGTTAGTCCATTCACTACTACGGTTGTATTTATATTATCTAAAGATACCCTTACTCTTATCCCGTCTCTATTTTCTACAAGATGGGGATTCTTCATAACCCAAAAGGGTATTGCATTAAATTCAATACATCTAGTCATTTTATTCTCTCGCTTTCGTTTAGAGTTTGAAGAGGTCAAGAGGGCGTTAGCCCTCTTCTCTTATCTTTATTTGGTCCATTTATACATGAACTCTTTTGATACTCCACATTTATCACAAGT
>JAFXWR010000333.1 GCA_017542725.1 Lachnospiraceae bacterium
GATATTACTGTATTACTATTTACTCTAAATGTGGCATTCCTATCTATATCTATATAGCTTCCACCCATATCTATGACTTTACTATATAATGTATTACTACTTATCTCTACTGTCCTATATACATTTATCCTTGATGCAGCATTTCCTTTATACAAGTTAAGTCCTGAGAAGTTCTTTATAGATACATTCTCAAATACTACAGTCTCTCCTGCAGTGCAACTTATTATGTCTTTTCTATTACTACTACTGTTACCCGTGAAATCTACATTGTATGCATATAGTCTATTTCCTGATGCCTCATTCTTAAATATATTTGGAACACTTACCTTGATTCTATTGCCGTTTCTTCCGTAAATATTAAACTTACCACTATTAAAGATATATTCTGCATCTGTCTTTACTTCACTTGTAGTATTCATACAGTTAGTTATATTTATAGTCCTATTACTACCTATGAACTTATACTTACCTAAATCTAAATTTTTACCATTTAGACATAAGTTATAATCACCCTCTACCTCTATATCTTTAAATACAGACTCACTTGTTACATTATCTATGAGATAATAATTGCCTTTTGTTGGTATTGTCTTAAACTCTGCTAGGTAATCTGCTACTATTGGCTTATATGATACTCTAGTTCCATGTATTAAATCAGTATGACTACACAAAGTATCTCCACATACGAAGTGTGCATGCTCCGCTATCCTCTCTATCTCTACTCTGTTATTTGTCTCATCCCTCTTCATGTAATAGCTATAACCAGATACATTGTCGTAATACTTATCAAGCTCTACTACTCTTTGATATCCTGTTATGCTCTTTACATTGTCTTTTAACCAGTTAGTGAATATTACTCCTGTAGCTGTGCTTGAATTAATAAATGTATTGAACTTTGAATTATCTGTGTCAAACTTTGCACTGCTCTCTATATCTATATATCCATCACTTCTCATAGAATATATATCATATACATGTGTACTACTTGGTAATGTGTCATCTATCTTATTGCCACTAACCTCTAATTTAACATTCTCTTTTCCTCTTACGGTAATCTTTGCATGTGTATCCATATATATTCCTGTAAGAGTATTATCACTACCTACTGTGCCTAACTTAAATTTATTATTCTTTATAATTAAATTACCTTCAAGTATTATACTATCACTACTTGCTCCCTCTGTCTTTACTATGCTTACTAACTCACTATTTGTCTTTACTGTGTTTCTCTCTATTAATACATCAGTATTATTTAAAATGTTCATTGTGCCATTATTTAATCTAAATACGAAATTATTAAACTCGTTATTCTTTATATTGATATTACTTAATTTTGTATTTGATACATTTGATATAAGCCCTGTTGTCTTAAAGCCCTCTATATCACTATTCTCTATTAATACTGTGCCACTTGCTGCTGTGAATGTTGGTGCATTTATTGCATCTACATTTAAGCCTTCGTATTTTACATTGTATGACTTATATTGTGTGTTTTCACCACTATTATATATTGTATTTGTATTTATCTTTATATTGCTATTCTTATTATCTGCTACCTTCGCGCCATATATGTTTACACTTCCTTGATTGAATAAATACATTCCGCCATTTGATTTTACTGTTGATACATTTCCTTTACAGTTACAGATATTTATATGGCTTCCTACATTACCTATGATGTTAGAATCTGCAAAATCTATAGAATTACCATTTAAACATATATTTAATGTGGCATCATTAGCTAATACAACAGAAGCTGATACCACTAAGTCTTCAAGCACAAAATATGACCCACTTGTTGGGAAATCATATGCCCTTATATAATCCATATCAAGCAAGCTATAAGTTATATTCTCACTATGTGTCTCTCCTCCTAAGTGTGTTATCTCACTTGTTGTTCCACATACTAAGTGATTCTTATGCTCCGCTTTTACTATGTTTACTGTGTCCTCATTTAATGCTACTACATATGTTGTCTTCTCATCATCTGTATATGTCCTTTGTAATGTAAATACTTCTTTATGTGTCC
Organism: Lachnospiraceae bacterium; assembly: GCA_017542725.1. Next base: position 2,030 of record JAFXWR010000333.1, read on the forward strand.
TTAACTCCCTAACTGTCTCTTCTTTCCAGTTCTTGAATATTACTCCTGTCTTATCTGTTGAATTTATATATATATCTATCCTTGATTCATCTGTGTTAAATACTCCACTATCTGCTATGAATATGTTCTCGCTACTATTTGAATATATGCCATGTAATTTACTTACATAATCATTAAGGCTATCATCTGCAAAGTTTACTTTTGCCCTAATAGTAGTATTTCCTGTCCGTATCTTTGACTTATCACTTAAATATATCATAGCAAGTATATCTGGATTTACTCCTTCAGCTTTCTTAAATACATTGTCTTGCATGTTAAGCTCACCATACTCGTAAATTTCATTTACTGTATTATCACTCATGTATATTATACTGCTATTCTTATTGTTTGCTGTGATGTTATTACCTGATATGCTTGTTATAGAACCTGCCATTATATTAACTCTTGCATTACTTAATACAAACATATTCCTATTTACAGTATTATTTGTAATCGTATTTTGTCCATACATAGAAACTGTGCCTTTAATGTCAAATATTGTATCAAAGGCTACTTCACTTATATTAATATTATCTACTACTACTTCATTACTTGTTGCTACTCTAAATAAGATTCCACTATTTACATTTCTCTCTACTATCCTTACATTTGATAATACTAATTTACTATTATATGAATTTCCATTATCGTTATAAATCTCTGATGCTTTTAAATCTATAGGTAAATTATTTCTCTTTCCATATACCTCAATGTTAGTTGTTTTGAAAAGTGTTGTGTCTGTTGACTCTATCTTGTTACTTATATCACTACAGTTAGTAAATACTAATTTATTATCCTTACTCTCAAATGCTCTACTTGTAGTTATGTTATATCCGTTAAGACACACATTTAATGTGTCATTTATTGTTATGGCTTTTGTGAGGTTTACATTCTGTATCATATAGTAATTGCCACTTGTAGGTAGTCCCTTATAATTTATATAGTCATCTGTAAGTGGCTCATATGATAATATCTCACTATGTGCCTCTGTATTATGAGTGCAAGTTGTATTTCCACATGCTAAATGCCTATGTGTATTCTCTATCCGGACTACACTTAAACTTGTATCATTCCTTCTTAATATATACTTATATGCTGTGTCTTCATCATAC
>JAFXWR010000031.1 GCA_017542725.1 Lachnospiraceae bacterium
ATTACACATTATTACTTAACACCTGCAAAGACAGGACTTATGTTAGTAAATGACATTGAGACTTATCATGGCAAGATGAAAAAGTTATCTCCAAGTGATTTCAATGGTAATCCTGCGATTTTCTCAGTAATGCAGTAATGTTTGAGATACAAAATAGTTAATATACGCTCTAAGTTGAATAATCATATAGGAAAGTAAGAGGACTCCAACATGAAAGAGCGAATCATTAACGAATATTTTAAGTTCAAACTTGCACGAAAAGGTATAAAGTTGTTAGGTCATAGGGGTACACTATATTATGGCGTAGATAAGGATGATTGGTGGTATTTTTATATGGCTTATGGCTTAACACTTATACCTGTTAAAGAATGTGAGGATAAGTTAGACGCATTATTTGCGTATAATGTTTTGCTAAATAAATACAATTAAGTATTGAAAAATAATGGGTTTGTGCTAAAATATTGTTAGTTTTTACAAAATAGGTTGAGTAGAATTGGAGAAATAAAATATGGCAGAGGAACAACAGACTTATTTAACTCCTGAAGAGCAATTATCTTCCTTAAGTGACACACTTATTAGTAGTATCATTAGAAAAGATGATGTTAGTAAGGAAAACAGAAGATTTTTGTTTGGACAGGTAACAAATAAGATTTTCAAAAACGAGAATTATGTAATTTTTACAGTTTTTGAGAAGTTTAAAGAGAGAAATATTACGCCAACAGAGGACTTCCTAAAGATGTACCTCATGCGTAACCTCAAATTGTTACATGAAAGCCAAGCCTACATAGACTTAAAAGCCTTCGCAGATTTGGATGAAAGCCCAGATATAGGCTATATTATAGCGACTTTAAAGCAATTCAATCGTTTGCTTACAATAGAACCTGTAAATTCAGAGGATTTTAGACTTGCACTTGAAAAGTATAAGACTTTATTTAGTCAGTTTGAGATAAATAGAGCATATGGACAAGCTAAAATAATCTTGTATGATGGTTTGAATGTAGGTCGTAAATTGTATCAAGGTTATGATGATAGTGTAGCGTATGTCAAGAAGGTAGCCTCTGATATAGACGCAGTTATGGACCATACAACGGGTATAGGATTTATTGATTCAAGTAAAGAGGCTTTAGTTGATGATGAAACTGTAAAACCTGAACTTATTGGTGATTTTGGTCTTATTCATGAATTGAATAAGAATTTAGGTGGTTATTATACATCATTGTTTTATAATGTTATGGCACCTACAAAGGGTGGTAAGTCTAAGTTTACTACAAGGGCAATACATAATATTGTAGTAGAACATGGTTATAACGCATCTGTATGGGCGCATGAAGGTGGATATAAAGCATGGTGGGCGCAGCTTAGAGCAATACATTTTGAGTATATGTATATTAGAAACCGTCCAGATAATGAAAAAGTCGCACCTTTATCACAGAAAGATATTTTGTATGGTAAATATCCTTCCGAGGAAATAAGAGCTTTGGAAGAGGCTTCAAGAATTGATTTGTTTACCAATCCTGAATATGGAACTATCTACATGATAGACAGACCATTCTTGGGAGAAACATTTATTGAAGAGATTGAAACCTCAGTACAGTTGAACAATTCAAAAGTTGTACTTATTGACTATTTACAGTTGATTACCTCTAATGATAGAA
>JAFXWR010000334.1 GCA_017542725.1 Lachnospiraceae bacterium
CTCTGCCGTAGCTGTTGTCAAATCCAACGTTTCATCAATAGTATCCAAGAAAATACCAAATGGAGGACACTTAATAGCTATTTCTAGCGTCCTTTTCTTCATATCCTCTTCTTTGATTACCTTCTTTGGTCCACCGAACTCTATGCCCCAATCTTGACAGATAATAGTATTTATATATAAATCTGTTGCTATATTCCATAAACGACTATCTCGATTACCCTTTCTGACAGAGTGCATAAAACATATATGCATCATCTCGTGCATAAGTACAAAGACAAGTTCACTTACACTTAGCTTTGCAGCAAAAGCATAATCGTAATACATCTGTTTCTCAGAAACCGCAAATGTACCCAAATTAGGGTCATTTACCTTGTCAATAGCATCATATACAGTAGCATAATACATTGACATTTCTTGGAATGTTAAACCAGCCAGCATCAATTTTTGTTGTGCTGATAAATTTAATTCTTTATCTACATACTCATCTAAATCCGTTATTTTTATCTCTGGTAGCTTTATAGGATTATCAGATGGGCAGAACGGACCTTGAGGTTTAACTTCTTCTACGTTATCTACAATATCATCTGGTGCAAGAACATCATCCTCAGTAGTTGTCACACTAGGCGTAGTTACCGTAGGAGTAGCATTTTTAGCAGGACGGCCACGTTTCTTCTTAGGTGGTTCAACACTTGCATCGGCTACTGGTGGTGTAGGTACATTCGTTGCTACTGGTGGTGTAGGTACATTCGTTGCTACTGATGGTGTAGGTACACTCGTTGCACTCTTAGGTGGTCTACCCCTTCTCTTTGGCGTTGTGGTGTTTCCTTGTGTAGGCGTAGCTACTTGTGTCGGTGTATTATTCTTACTTATATCAGGTGCTTGTTCACCTTCAGATGAATGATATGCACGATTTACTCCATGTTGTTGCATCCTAATATGTGGAAAATCTTGCATATTATTGTTAGGATACGGTCTATTATTTACTAACTTAAAATTAGTCTGTGTCTTATTAACAATAGCCTTATTAAAGTCATTAAAAGACAATCTAGCCATCTGTCCTAATGAATTAAAAACTAAAACTCCAACAGGATTACCATTTGTATCATCAATAATACCCGCTACTGTTAGTGCTTCATTAGTTAAACGAGTGTACGCTTTATTTATATGTGGGTAATCACTCAAAGGTGTTGCACCATTACTAACTAAGTTCTGAGTTATCTCCATATATGATGCATTTACAAAAGACATATTAGGCATCAAATAATTATACTGCTTAGTCTTAGCATTAAACGTCTGCAACATAAGCTCACTTACTCTAAGTTGATTCAAATCAACTACTCTATATCCTTCGATTGTCTTATTCGTATCATCATATATACAAGCAATTACTAAAAACATACGATAATCCTTTCTCAAATCAATTTCAAAATTTCACCTAATATATAATATTATTAAATAAAAAAAGTAGGAATAAATCTAACCTTATTCCTACTCAATATAAAGTAAAAAATTAATATTCTAAATATTTCTCTTTTTCAATAATATGTTGTATAGGTATATCAAACACCACATTATTGATAGTTGCTGCCACAAAAGTTTGTTCTGGATTCTGCTCTCTTATTAAATTTAAATAATAACCTACCGTATCCCCAAACCCTTCCGGGAATTTTGATGCATCGTTGAGATTATCAACTAAATCATACTTCAACGTATCACTATTTTCGTCTAATCTAACAAATTTTCGCTTATCTGCTAATTTAATAATGACTTCCATAATTACCTCTTTCTTACCTCTTAGGTCGCATACGTTGATTAACAGTTTCAGTTAAAAATCCTAAAAAGGATTCATCACTCTCACAAAACATAGCTACTGTGCGTACTTCTGGTGTTTCAACTAAAACAATCTCTTTAGTCACAACATCAAAAATATCACCCATCTCACTCATCTGAACTACACCACTACGTTCAGGAAAGTCACAAGGAAACTGTGTCTTACTAATAAGAGCTTTAAAAACCTCAAAATCGCTCGGTGTAGACTCTACAAACTTTTCATCTTCCTCTTTAAACCCTATATGAGTTCCATAGACATCATCAAAATTCAACTGTTTTGCTGTATCTAAATCAATATTCTGTACAATAGCCATTAAAATGTATCCTCCTCATTTCTTTGTTTCTGCCTATCTAACTTAACATTTATAGCCTTATTTACCTCTTCATCTGTTATACCACAAATACCCTTTATATATTCTAAGCAAAGATAAGCATCTGCTACTTCCTCTAATAACTCATAATGATTATCTTTACCTCTAATAAATTTTGATACTTGCTGTTGTAATTCTGCAAATTCTTCCATAGTAATAATAAGATTTAAAGTACCCTCTTTGTTTAACTTATCTTGTAATGTTCTGTAAGAATCCTTCAAGATACTACGCATACGGTCTGTATCTACATTAGTGTCTGCAGTTTCTAAACCGACTCTGAACTCATTCTTGTCCATTATTATCTAAACCTTTCTCTGTATTATTTTCGTCTACTACATTCTGTTTGCTTTCTTCTTCCTGCTCTTTATGTATAGACTCTTTACCTTTTTCATGCTCAAACATACTAAGCAATGTTTCTGTTTCTTCTGTCAAACTTACTATCTTCGACTTTAATATAGTAACACCATTTGTTATTTCTGGGTAGTGCCTTTTTGCATAACTACATAAAGGATAAATATAATCCCTTGTCTCTTTTGTATACTTATGTATTTTTTCTAATTTCATAGAAGATAAGGTTTCAACATTATGACCTCTATCTGCTAATTTGATTAAAACTGCTAATTTATTGTATTTAATAGCATTAAAATACTCTAATAATTCGTCCTCTGTTGCACCACTTCTCTTTGACAAAAGTTGTATTATCTCTAATATCTCTGTATCTAAGCCATTATCTTTAACTAGTTCTATTCCACCTTTAGGTAATTTATCCTTGCAATCTTCAATAATATCATGCAATAATGCTGATGCATATAATATATCAAGTTCATGCTCGTTTAATGGCAGTTTTAAATTCATTAAAGTATTACAAACTTTCAACACATGAACAACATAGGGCAAACGCACTAATTTATTATCTACAATTACTTTACCCTTTCTGTATTGCCCTGCATGAAATTCTTCAGCAAGTGGAAGTGCCTTTAAGGTATTGATGTAATTACGCCCTGACGCAAACCCTTGTATATAACAATAGGTTTTAATGTATAACTCTTCATCTTCTTTTCTATATTTATTCTCATAAATAAGTTCCATAAGCACACCTCCTCCTTGCTTGATATAACACTATTTAAGTATCAATAATCTATTTTAATATTCAAGGTTGGGTATTTCCTTGCTATTGCTCTTGTAAGTAACCAATCTATACGTCTACCATAATATTTTCCGTTTGTGGTTACATAATCATCTAACCAACCTACTTTACAGTTTGGTAGTAAGGATTCATCAAATGTAGTACATCCATTCTCTGCAATATATAAATTACAATCTTCCCAATGACATTTACGTACACCTTCTGGCATTACTGCAAACCATACTCCCATTGGGTCTCCTGCTGGCTTATCAGCACTAACACCATAAAAATCCATATATGATTGCAAGGCTTTAGTTACTATATCATACTGTGCTGTATCATTTAAATACAACCATTTTCCGCACATTACACCACCAAATCCCGGAAATAAGCCTGTATCTGAGCGTGTTCCTAATGACAAATTAGTTATAAAATATAAAGGTGCTGGACGATTTGCTAATACATATCTTAGAGCATCTTTAGACTCTGCTGTATAAAAGAAATTATTATCCATACCTGTTGGATATGAACCACCTACTATATACAAGCCCTCACAATTATTTTTTACTAATTCATAACCCTCTGGGTCTTGCAATAATAACTGTATATTAGTCAAATAACCTGTTGTTATAATCTTGACAGGTCTTTTACTATCTCTAAGTACCTCTTTATACAAAGTCACAGCGTCTTTAATAACTAAGCTATCATCACAATTATAA
>JAFXWR010000335.1 GCA_017542725.1 Lachnospiraceae bacterium
AAAATCTAAAGCCAAATGTTTCAATATAGATGCCACTATTGTATGCGAGAAGGATAGTCACAAGGGTATAATAATAGGTAAAAGCGGTTCTATGATTAAAAATATAGGTATTGGTTCAAGAATAGCGATAGAAAAATTTACAAATGAAAAAGTTAATTTAAAATTAAATGTCATAGTAAAAAATAATTGGAGAGATGAGAGGACCTTACTCGCTAATTATGGCTATGATGGTAATGAATTATAAATGAATACTAAGAATAATCTTGAAAAATTAAATGGAGTCATAATACGAGAATCTGATTATAGAGAGTATGATAAATTATTAACGATACTAACTAAAGATAAAGGAAAAATTTTGGTTTATGCTTTTAATGTAAGAAAACAGAGCTCAAAGAATATTGGCAAGACTAGAGTTTTTTCTTTTGGGACATTTGAAGTAAGAGAGAGCAGTGGAAGATATCAACTTGAAAATGTAATTTTAAAAAATAGTTTTTCTGAAATTACAAATGATTATAATAATACATGTTATGCATCTTATTTTATAGAGTTGGCTGACTATTTTGGATTTGAAAATCTAGAGAGTGAAAATATTTATATTTTACTATATTATACTTTTAAAGCATTGGTGGATGGTAAGGTAGACGCAAAACTTATAAGAAGAATTTTTGAACTAAAGATGCTTCAGTATCAAGGAGAATATAAAGAAAGTGATAGTTTATCTTCAGACGATAAAACTCTTGCATACACCTGGGATTTTGTCTTAAACACTTTACCGCAAAAATTGTACTCATTTGCCTTGAATGATAAAATTTACCATTTATTTGATAGAGAAGTAAGTATAGATATGAAAAGTAAAGTAAATCAAAAATTTAAGACATTAAATGAGCTATTAGATTGATATGAAGTATCATAAGTCTTGGGAAAAGTTTATAAATAGTAGTAACCATTTTAATGAGATGTTGCATTTTGTCAATATAACAGACAATATTTGCCCACCTAAAGATAAAGTTTTCAGATTTTTGAATTGCGATTTAGATAAAGTAAAATGTATAATACTTGGCATGGACCCATATCCATCTACTTATTATAAAGATGGAAAAATTTTACCGGTTGCAACTGGAAGGGCTTTCGAAGTTGCGAATGTTGATAAGTTTACTGATAAATATAAGCAACAATCACTTTCAAATATTTTTAAATCGCTCTGCTATTACAAATTTGGAAAGAAATATAGCATAGAAGAATTGAGAAGTGATTCCATGATGAATAAGATTACTTATTTGAAAACTATTGACTGGTTTGACGAGATGGAAAAAGAAGGAGTTATATTTCTAAATGTAACTCTTACCACTATAGTCGGAAAATCAGGTGCCCATATAGATATATGGACTGATTTTATGAATGAACTGATATCATATATTAATTCATATGTCGACTGTAAGTGGCTTATATGGGGAAGTGTTGCTTTAAATAGAGTAAAGGGATTAGTAAGTGATAAAAATATAGTTTATTCTTGTCACCCAGCAAGTAGGCAAAATAATAACTTTGTAGAAGACTGTTGTTTTAAAAAAGTTAAGGATATTAATTGGTTTTAGGAGTGAGAATGAGCGTAAGAGTAAAAAAAATTGCTATAATAGCATTATTTTCAGCAATAAGTGCTATACTTATGTATTTTGATTTCCCATTACCTATAGCGCCATCGTTTATGAAGATGGATTTGTCAGAACTTCCTGTAATTGTTGGTGGATTTGTGCTAGGTCCGGTTGAGTGCATAGTGATAGCGATTTTAAAAGTTCTTATTAAATTCGTGCTGAAAGGTACATCAACTATGTTTCTTGGTGAACTTGCCAATATAATTGGAAGTATTTCTTATGCACTTCCTGCAAGTATAATATATAAATCGCTTAAAACGAAAAAGAGAGCTATTATAGGACTAATACTTGGAAGTATACTTTCAAGTATAGTTTGCACAGTTTGTAATGCTACATTTATATTTCCAATTTACTTTAATGTATTTCATATGAGTGAGGAAACAATAATAAAGATGTGCAGTGTCATTATTCCCATCATTGATAGTATGACTAAAGTATATTTATTATCTGTATTTCCATTTAATTTACTTAAGTTCAGTATCACATCAATTATCACATATATTTTTTATAAGCAGATTTCAAAGCAAATAAAATATTTATTAAAATAATGAAAGATATTAATTTAAAAACATATAAGATAGTAACTTTTGGCTGCCAAATGAATGCAAGAGACAGTGAAAAACTTGCAGGAGTTTTGGAAGAAAAAGGCTATGTAGAAATTGACAATGAAGAAGATGCAGATATAGTAATTTTTAATACTTGCACTGTAAGAGAAAATGCAAACCAAAGACTATATGGTCATATAGGGCAATTAAAAAAGTCTTATCAAAATAATAAAAATAAAATTATTGGCATATGTGGCTGTATGATGCAGGAAAAAGATGAGGTTGAGGTTATAAAGAACAAAT
>JAFXWR010000032.1 GCA_017542725.1 Lachnospiraceae bacterium
AAAGCAGAAAAAGTTACACCACAAGTATTTAAAGGAATGTTCAGTAAAGCTAGAAATAATCTTGAACCTGATGTAAGATGGTTTGTATCTATCAGAAAGATAGGAGAGTTAAAGAATTTCGATTGCCTGATATTTAATGATGAAAGTACAAATTTCCCTATGGGGTATGTAGCTGTAAATCATAAGACAGGTGATATAGGTGCTTTATTGAGAGATAAGGCTTGTGAAGTACCACAGTTTACAATGCAAGCATTAGCAAATGTAATTCTGCATGGTGGTAATAAGTTAGATTGTTACACCTTCCCGGAAAAAGGATTGGGTTATATTTATGCTAAACATGGATTTATGCCAGTATGTAGGGTAAGATTTGATGATAGCAAAGCAGAGAGAGCGGTAAGACCTAATATTGGTAGACCTGATATAGTAATGTTTTTCTTGATTGAAGTTGGAAACCCACGATTCTTTATAGATAATTACGTACAAAATGTTGAACAAGGCTTATATCCTAAGTATAATGAGTACAGATATGTGCCTTACGTAGACGAATTACCTAAATGGTATCAATACGGATTTGAGAATGGTATGGACGAATACGAATTAGGGTTGTATATTAGAGATGTCATGTTAAAGAAGTGGCAGACTATGAGAGAGAAATATAGAGGCAGAGAGTGCCTATTTATACAAGAGCAATTAAAGTAACATAGGAGGTTTATTTATGGCTAGAATAGGGATATTTATACCTAAGTATTACAGAGTAGGAGATAAAGATATATTAAAAGCAATCAATGAGACTGATATACGAGAGGTACAGTTACAGGTTGCAAAGGAATTAACAGAACTTTGTGGTGGTGCTATTTGTACCGAAGTTACAGGGTATTATGAATTTGCAGATAATTATTTTTCAGAATGTCCTACTTTGGAAATATATGCGTTATGTAAGCCTAGTATGGTAGGTCAAGTTGCAGACGCATTAAAGCCAATCGTAACAGATATAAGATTTAAGCTAAAACAGAACTCTGTAGGCTTGTACGTAAATGAAGACTTCCTAGAACTTTAACATAAAGAGGTACGCAGATGTTGAGAGTAAAGATGTTGCCAAGTAATAGATTGGCAATTATAGATGATTTAACAGTAACTATATTTGATGCAAGTGGAAATTTAGTAGAAGAAACGACATTATTACCTAAATATACGTCAGGTATGCAAGCATTACCTGTTATTAGTGTGCTTACAGCCAATGACAACGTAGATGTAGCCCTATTCCATGATGATATTGTAGAGCATGTAAAAGATACTTTTGATGGAACAACTTGCGCACAAAATCTCATGATGAATAGAGGCTATATTCGTATGTTACAGAAGAAGGGTAAGATAGATAAAGTCAGATATAATCAGATAGTTTTTATTTATCCTGCAAATTTTAATGTAAAATCATGTTTGGGTATTTTGAGATAAATAAGAGAGAGGTAAAGTATTATGATGAATTATAATCCAGCCGTAGGTTATACGTTTGATGGAAAGGTCGATTGTAATGGAAAAGTAGGGGTAGCAGGAAATTACAAAGTAGCCTATAAAGGAGATAAGCTGACAGCAACAATTTTGTGGTTTGTAGACCTTAACGGTAAGTTGGTTGCACCTGCTCATAATGACTTAATGAAAGGATTTTCACCTATCGCTTCGAGTGTAATTGATTCAGAGGAAAGTTTTGAA
>JAFXWR010000336.1 GCA_017542725.1 Lachnospiraceae bacterium
CAACAAAAAAAGCCCTATCACAGGGCTTTTTTATCCATTCCAGTAATAAGCATTTTCTCTGGTATCTATATGCACAAAATCGGCATAAGTTCCAATACCCTTGATGCCTATGCTCTTACAGTATGCAGCAAGTACCTTTGGAGAGATACCATCAATTCTTATATCAGCTGCTCTTCCTTCAATGTGTAATGACGATGTGGCACCATTTACTGACTTATTGTATGCTGCAGGGCGATAGCCAGATGTTATGATAATTGGCCTTCCGAAGTGGTCTCGTATTCTTTGAAGAAATCCTACTAATCTATCATCTATCCATAACTCAGAATATACACCCCGCTCATACATATCGCGGAGCGGTGAACCTTTGGCTATGAACTCTTTAACTTGAAAGTTCTTTGAAAGATAAGTGTTTGCATGTTTCTTATACAAATAAGATTTAATAGTGCTGTTATTGGACTTGATAGATGAATAAGCAGTATTAAATAATTCATACTCTGCTTTTCGTCTCTTCTCAAGTCCAGTAGATTTTACACCACCAGCATACACATACAATAATAGCTTGTCTGAAATCTCTTCAAGGGTCCTGGTTCCATTTGCAGTTAATTGGTCAATATTTCCAATGTTAAATGCAAATGACACCAATGCATCAAATTGATTCTGATTATAAGCATATTTATACTTGTTTACTTTCTTCTCGGCATTTGATACATCAGATTCAAAATACTCTTCCGCTTTTTTCTTAGTAATAGTATCTGGTAATAATTTACCTGTATGTCCATAACCAATGGTCATGATCCCTGCACTATCCTTGTAAGTTTTAAGCCTTAGACCCTCAAAGTCCTTTATTAAATTTTTGCCATTCTCGCTAATTTTCATTTTTATAATCTGCCGAAATTATGTCAGTCTCTTCGTTCGAGACGACATTTTCTATCCTATCATTCATTATCTTATTTTCAAATTTTTTCTTAAAAATTTTATAGATATAGCCACCCACAGATTCTGCTCCAAATATTACTCCTCCAAATATTCCAATGATAATTTGCCACATTTTTACTTCAGTTTCAGTTATTTCTTTTTTAAACATAAAAAAGATGCATGCTATTATTAGACCGATTGTAAAAAACAATGCTACACCTATAAAAAATGCTATAAAATCAAATTTAGTATTTGCATTATGCATAGTTTGTAATTTGTCAAATATTGATAATATTGTTATATAAGCAATTACGATGCCACAATAGATCATTATTATTTTGTATATGTTCATCAATGCACCTACATCTACAATATGTGGAATAAATGTGCGAATGACACACATAACAAAAAATGACAATGATGTTACAATTGCTAACATATAGTGAAAAGAAAGCCAAAACTTCTTAACACCGATTTCAGAAAATATTCGAGTCCAAAAATTAAAAATCTTATCCATTTTTACCTACTTTCCTGCTACAATGTTTTTAACAGCTTTGTTTGATTCTAAAAGATGCTTAAACTTTTCAAGCGACTCATCGACCATTTTCGAAAACTGCTCAAAAGAAACAACCTTTGCCAACCAGTTGAATTTACTTAAAAACATATCGTAGACCATTCTAAGCTTAAGTTGTCCTGTCTTGCCACCAAGTTCCTTTTCTGCTTCCATACAAGCATAAATAAGCCACTCTTTAACTGTGGCAATTTGTGCTGCAGTTGGAAGTTCCAAAAACCTTATAACTGCATAAATTGTCACTCCAAATGCTGCGACGAGTGCAACTATTAAAAACCAATTATTTACTATGAAATTCATACTTATTCCTCCGCTTTTTCTAATTGCAAATCAAAGTCAAATCTGTCTTGCACTGCTAAAACCTCATCTCTATCAGTGAAAATGTGTGCTTCACTCTTATCAGATGTGAAGTGATTGCCTTCCACATAATAGATTTTTGGGGTTTTACCCTCTTCTTTTGGCTGAACGATTGTGTATAAAACTTGTGCTTCCATAAAATTATTCCTCCTCTTTATGATTTTGATTATTAAACCAAGACGGTGTAATTAAGTTATTTTTTTCCAAATAGTCGTGAAATATAGATGTCATATACCAGTCACCATTATGTGTGACAAAGTATCTTTTTGCTACTTTCATTATCTCTTCACTTCTACTTGGAAAGTCTGCTATAAGTAAAAGCATTTGAGTTCTCAATGTCCCTTTTTGAAGATAGTCTATGTCATCTTCTATTCTATCAAGTCTGCCATTTTGATTTTTATCAGCACTATTCTTTTCTTTTTCAAGGTTATCTCTTCGTGTAATCAAAAATTGAACAAAGTTAAGAATTGCTACTATTAAACCACCGCCACCTAATATTCCACCTATTAAGGCTATGATTATTGTTTTATCCATATCACACCTACCTTAATAGCCTATTGGAATAGTGCTACATATTCTAAAATCACCGGTTGCTGTTGGGACTACCCTAAACTTATTTTGATTATCAAATATTGCATCTATTGTTCCTGTTAGATTTGCATTTGGAAATTTGTCATAGTAAGTTGTAATGCCACCACCAATTTTTAACTTGAATGGGAATGTCATTATTTCTGTGTCAATATTAACACCACCTGATGAGCAAGAGTAAATTCCACGCATTGTCATATTACCACCTGATATTGCTATCATAATATATGAGAATTGACCTTTGCCAGAAATAGGTATATTCGAAACATTATATGCTGGGTATTCGTAAGGTATCCAGTTATTCCAAGTTATGCTATCTCTCTTACTTGCAACCCAATTTGTATATTGTGCAGAGTTATCAAGTGCTACATAACCCTGTCTATAAAACTCCATTCTTGCATCTCTCAAAGCATATTGAACTGTCTTGAAATATTGTTTTATATAAATATAGTTTCTTCCTGTATGGAAGAATTGTGTTGTTTCTACTGTTCCATATCTTTGTTCGCCTGTTATAGGGTCGTTTATCCAAGCAGATGTTATCTTTTTCTCTATTACTTCTAATGAGCCACTTGTCCAATCATTCGGTGTGAAGTCAAATACCATAAGGTCTGCTTTTGCATCTACTGTTGATTTTTGAAAAAAGTATAAATGTCCTTCGGTTTTATCTTGCTTGCCACTTGCATCAGCAACATCTTGTATTTTTATTTGCATTACCCAATCTGCTTTTGTGACTATAATTACACAAATTGTTGGGACATTCCTTGATGTAGAAAATATTGTTGCTGAATATCTTGTTTGTGTTGAACTATCTTGCACATTGAAATATGTTATGCCATTTATTTTGATGGGTTGAAGTGCTGTTATTCTATCTTTTAGTTCTTGCTGTGTGATTGTGTCGCCATCACTATATGTATAACTTACTTCTGGTATAGATAGTAATTTTGAAACATCTACTTCTGTTGTGCCTACATATTCTGCTACATTAAGGCTATCAGTTACGATTATAAATCTACCATTAGTTAAAGTAGTTCCATCATAGGTCTTTACCCAATATTGGGTATTTGCATCAGTTGTTAAAGGTAGTTCATCAGCCAATACCAAGTTTATTTTACCATTTGCTGTTTCAAATATTCTTTGAAGGACAGTAGTTACAAGAACAGTCTCACCTTTCCAAGTCATATATTTATTTTGAAACTCATTCATCAGCTCTTGCTTTAATGCTTCTAACTCTGGTCCTGCTACTGCTATTATTTCATCATTTTTATATTGTGCCATAACTTACCTCCTTAATAACCAAGTGGCAAAACAAATGTTCCATAAATTTCTTTATTAGCCGTTGCATATTGATATACTCTTAAATCATTAGCATTATTTATGTTCATTAAAAATACACCTTTGTCAGTCCAGTTTATAAGTTGAGCCCAGTAGCCTTCTGACCCATATCTTTTTATAGGCAACCCAGATGGAAGTGTTCCTATTGTTAAAATAGAAGCAGTAGTTGATGACCTAACATTTATTATATTTACTGTCAAATTACCACCAGATATACAATATCTTATTTGCCCATTATCAACTACACTTGCATTTGGTATTACTGTTGCTGGATAATCTATTGGTATCCAAGGCAACCAAGTTATACTTGATGCTTTACTTGCAACCCAGTTTGTATATTGTTCTAAACTATCTAATGCAACATAACCCCTTCTATAAAATCTTGTTATAAAATCTTTTCTTGCACTTGACAATTGTAAAAATTCTTGGTCTATATAAATTGTGCATGCTCCACCACTTAAAACCATATATTGTTGTGTAGTGATTTCGCCATTAAATGTTGCAGATGATAGAGGGTCAGACATACTACCTTGAAATATTCTTTTTTCTATAATTCTACTGTTACTTGCTGTTAAATTAGTATTTGTAAAATCAAACACCGCATTATTACTTGCAACACCTGATGTTCCGCTATAAAGACCTTTAAGCAATATCTCATTTATGCCACCGACTATTGTTTTGTTAGTTGTCTGCAAGTTGTTATCATTCTTTAATTGATATATACTTAAATCCGACTCTCCAACTATACCCATAAATTGCAAAACATTATTTTTATCTAAAACATACCAAGCCCTTTTATCGTCTGGGACTAATGTTCTATCTTCATAATGTTTAGAAAAATACCAAGTAAGTTTAACCATTGTTGCTGGTAGATAATCTACATAATCTGTGCCACTCTTGCCCTCTAATAATTGCAATATTTCATCTCTGCTATATACGTTTATATCTTCAAGTGTAAGTGAACCATTTATAATTATTCCGTTTAACGATGGCTTTCCCTCTAATGTACCATATACCCATTGTGTGACTAATGAGCCTGCACCATTTACAATGTAAGTAGTATTATCTATCTTCATTGAGTTTGACAAATGGTCATATTCTTCTTCAGTTAAAGTTATCTCACTATGTGATACCCAGTTACCATTTTCGTATAAGAACATCTTTGTCATTGTGAATGACTTTGATACTTCTTCCACTACATAATTAACAGTTTGTTTTTTCTTGTAATATGTTTTTGTTAGAATATTATTAGTTGGAAAATCATTATTTCCTAAATCTATAATCGCATTAGCTTGTAATTCATTTGATGAGTTTTTTATAATTGTCTTATTATCTATAACTGCACCGCCTCCACCACCACCATGCTCATCGGTATAATTTTTACTTGCTCCAAAAGTTGCACCATTAAATGCTGCCATACTATCACCTACCTTTCATACCAAACTTGATTAATTGCTTCAGCATACACAACTATCTTTCCTGTTGATTCATCAAATACTTCGAGTTGTAAACCATTTGGCTTACCAGTGGCAAGTTTCAAGCCAGCTGCATTTTTTGGCAAAGCGTCATAATTTGACTTTGAAATGCCCCAAGTGTTATCTTTTAACTCTACATAAATATTGTCCATTGTTATTCTCCTTTATTATTTAATTTTTGCATATATAATCTAAGAGGACTCATTTCCTCTTCATCAGAACTTTTACCAGCCAAAAATGATAATGCCTTAACATCCTGTGTATACTGTGCAATTAGTGACAGATAAAGCTTAGATGCTTCTGTTCTCTTCTGAATTTCAAGATTATTCTTATTAACCTTAATAAATGGCAACTTTTTCAATTCTTCTGCTCTCTCTTCCATAAAAATTATGTCATTTATTAATGGCTGCAAAAAAATGACCTTGTCTTTACCGACAAAGTCATTTAGCTCTTTTAATCTCTTCTTTTTGTCCATAGGGTTTACTCGTTTGGATTCATTAAAGTAATCAACTCATCATACTCGCTTTGAGTGATTTGCTTTTTATTCAAATAATAGTTTAATTGAGTAGTAGTTTTCTCTACAAATTCTTCTGTGAGTTTTCCTCTCTCAATCTTTTCAGTTATTAGTCTTTTATACTTTTCATACATAACGATTAACCTCCTATATTATCTTCTAACTGTGACACTCTAAACTCTAAATCAAGTTGTTGTTCCATTTGATCTACCAGTTCATCTTTTGTTAGCTCTAACGCATATTGAGTATCAAGCTGCTGCTCATACATATCTGTAGTCTCTTGCTTTAAATTATTAGTATCTGCTAAATTTACTTCCAACTTTTCACTATTAGGCTTAATTATCTTTTCAAAGACTACGTCCGTAATAAAATTCAAAGTAGTAATTATTGCCCGATCGATTTTTCCACCCATTAGCGGAAGATGCCAAACATTTTTATTATCCATGATTACCTCTCTTTATACACTTAATAGAGCAATAAATCTTGCCCAATGCTCATTGGCAAGTAATATAGCTTTATTTGGGCTTGAGTTCATTACATTTACAAAGTTTGAATTACTAAGTGCGCTTATCAGAAAATCTCCCGTGCAATTTAGTACCATCCAATTTAATGCTACTGTATCAGTAAATAACGCTGTAGAGTTGCTTAATATTGTTGCTATATCACTTCCGTAGTCACTTAAACCCGAGATGTCATCGGTTTTATAAAAACCAATCGCATAAATTTTTTCATAATTATATATTTGAGTGCTTCTATATCTATAATTTAAAAAATAAATATGGTTTAATTCTTTAGAACAAATATAATCATCTTCGTTTGAAATGTAACCTTGAAGGGCAATATATGTATTAGTATTAGCACCTGTAAAAATTCCACAATTAAAAGTTTTTGAATTAATTGAATTGAAAGTAATATTTATGTTAGTAATTCTTGGGGTTCTTTGTTGATAATTTGTAAGTCCACCCCAACCTAAAGAAGCAAAATCTTCGTTTCTAACACCTGAAGTATAGCTTGAATAATAATGTGCATATATAAAGCATTTATCAAAATCTCCATTATCAATATTAAAATTAGTATTACCATTTATCGCAAAATAATGAGAACCACTATTAACATTCTCTGTTCTTCTAATAGTCCACCCACCTGTGCTTATTGCATACCTCTCTTCATCTGTTCCTGCTACATTTGCAAACTCATTACCAAGATAGTATATAAGTGCATAGTTTATTACTTGCGGAGATATCCATACATCTTCCACTTGACCTGCAGTAGTTATTTCAACATCTTTAGTTGTAGATGTGTTTTTAATTCCTACTGTGTATATTCCTGCTACATCACAGCCATAAATCCACACTCCAGATGTATCAGGGGCTTCAATTGTATCTCCATCATATGTCACTTGAACTTGGGTACCTTCAGGGTATGTAATTCTTATTATCGCAAAATCGCCTTTACCGCCACCACCACCACCAGCACCAAACATATACCATTTATAATTTGATTCTTGTTTTTCAACTTTGTAAAGCGAATTGCCAACTATATAAAATTGATTATTTAATTCTTCTGTAGGCTCTGGCAACTCTTCAACTTCATTAACAACCACTTCTTGCCACTCATAAACATTTTCGCTTACTTCTACACACCTATACCATGTAGTATTGTCATTCGCATAAAACAATACTTTTAGATATTCGGCACTTGCCGCTGGTCTATTGCTTAAAATGTCAGTAGTCCAGTCAAAATCTATATAGTCATATTCTGTCCTTGATGGCTCACAATAGTAATAACCTTTTTCATAAGTTTTACCTGCTGTTTTGCTCTCTTCTATAAGATAATATATCTCTCCTTGGCAACTTCTGCTTGGTATAGGAAGTGGCACAACCTTTTTAACACTATTATTGCCAGCAAGTAATGTCGATACAAATCCACATACTTCTATATTTTCAACTGCATCTTCTATATCAGCACTTGTAATTTGAGTGACACCTGCTGCAACATACACATAAGCAAGACATATATCTCTTAAAGTATCTGTCCTTTGAATTTGTGGTTTTGATGGTTTCTCTGACTCTGTGCCATCAATTGTCAAAAGATATATGTTTCTATTTGCTGCATCATATCTTGCTATGATGGCTGTCCACCTATTTAAAGTTGCATGAGCCTCTCTTATAGTTAAAATCTCATTTGATGTAACCTCAAACCAGTGGTAATTTATCTGTCCTTTTCCATCTCTAACAGCCACATCCATACCGCCTGCAGTTATAACCCTGCATTGGTTACCTACGAATTGGTATATACCATCTCTACTTATAGCACCCTTAAAGTAATTGTTTACATCTTCACTATTGTACTTTCTGTCGTAATCACCAGTTATTAATTTCTTAGAATTAAAGAATCCATATCTAACCATCTTCTTCCACCTCTTCAAATGTTAATTCTGTTTTAACTCCTGTAGCAGTATCACTTTCAGTAGTTTCCACTATTCTTTCTCTAAAATCAGTATAACCTCTACACATTATTTCATCTCCTACAAAAAAGTCCTTATTAAACTTAAACATACCATCTGGATCTATTTCACAGCTATTAGTTATATCTATCTTATTCTCGCTCAGCTTTTCAGAGCCTCTTTGTCTAAGCTGTTCCATATATTCACTCTCAGGTATTATTTCACCTTCAGATGTCGTTGTTGATAAATCCTTGGCATCCACAAATAGCTCTCGCCTATCAAGGCCCATTAAGTCATCATTTAATCTTACTACTTTTCTCTCAGTACCTTCACCACTTCCAGCTACAATTGCCATATTTTTATAATTTTGCTTATCATTGATATAGTCATATTTAACCAGATTGTTATTTTTGCGACTAATCACTACAGAATCACTTTCAAACCTATTTACACCTTTAAATATCTTGAAAATGAATTTCTTTCTATCTTTACTAAAGTCAGTTCTAAAACCTATCTTATAGTCTGCCGAAACTTCTTCAATATACTTAAGTAGTGAGTCTCCTGTCACTTGAGCATCTATAGTGTCTGTAATAAGCCCTGTATTCTCAATCTCAAATATGTCAATGATCCTTTTAGTGTCCTGAGGGCTTACAGCATGATTATTAATTATATTAAGTATGCAAGTCTCGTAATTGCCATTAAGTATCTCTGTAGGATATATTACACGCCTTTCAAGCAATGCTGTCACATCTCTACCGCTTACAAGTAGTGAATTTTCACCAGCATTTTCAATTAGTTCTACTTTTTCAATAATCTTAGGTCTTTCAGCTATTCTGTCTTTGTAATCCCTGTCTCTATAGATATAGTAGTCTTGTCTTATCTTTTCTTTTACATCTTTAACCAAAGGAATTATAAGTTCAAAGTCACCAGTTTTATAATATCGGTTGCTCCAAATTATTGACTTATAGAAATCATAATTAGCTACTGTATTAAGTTTTTCATCTAAAATATATATGTCCATTACATACCTATATATTTGTTTTTAAATAATGCAGACACTTCTAAGTAGTTACTGCCCCTATCTGTTACATAAGTAAAATGTGACACTCCTACATTAGCCTTTAGCCACTCTGAACTTAAGTCAAGACTTCCGATAATGTTAGTCGTCTGGTCATGATATATTGAAATCACATACTTGTTTTTATCAATAGTGCTAATTTTGATAACTTCATTTGGTTGCATTGTGTATTCAAGCGCTAAGTATTTACCAGTCTTCATATTAACTAATCTCGGATTTTCCACTTCTCCAAGAGCTCTTAGAGTAAACTCAAGACCAGTATCAGCCTCTCCAATATTAACTATTTCTATCTGCTTAATATCAGTTATCACACCAAATGGTATTCCCTTTGACTCTATAGCTAATGGGAAGTGTAGCATTTTGATTATGTTAGAAAACTCTTCTTCAATTCCCATCAATTCATTAAAGTATGGTTCAGGGCAAAGTATAGTTATGACCATTTGTTGATTTTGTGTAAATGGGTCGCCGTCAATATTCTTGACCTTTCCTTCTATGTAAACAGATCGAATATTATTTACAAGTGTGAGCTTAACTTTTTTCTTAATCACAGCATGCTTATATATAAGAGCCCTACAGTCGCCAAAATTATCAAGTATTCTAACTGTTAAATTAATAGGTCTACTATCAATCCTTTCAGAATTAATAGTAGACCCATCTATACTTGCATTTTCAGTTTCATTTATTGTTGCCGTTATGCTTGACATTCCTTCGATATGAACACATTTCATATCTTTATGTTGCATAAGGTCAAGTTGCTCACCATTTTCATTTTCTAAAATGACATTATACATATTGGTTTCGTACCGCCCGTTTTAACATACTCTTAGATTCTTGATATATAGCAAGTGTATCTAGCGACTTGTTTGAAGTATTATTTTGCACGAAGTTATAATTTATCTCTGTAGGTCCTGCACCCATTAAAGCCTGTTGTGTTCCAAGTCTTTCTGACTTCATTTGGCTATTAGCAAGGTTTATAGCTTCGTTTGCTCTGCTTGTCATTTGGCGTACCTGAGTACTTACTTCGCTGGCATAATCTCTGATTCCGTTAGCAAGTCCTAAGTCAATCATCTTACCGTGCTTGTAATATACTTTAGATGGAGAGCCTTCGTCCGTTTCATCTTCTTCTGCTGCATTTGCCTCTGCCATCATAGTCCTTACAGCACTTACAACTAAGTGAGCATTGGCACTTATGCCATTTGCTATGCCTTCGCACATAACCCTTCCAATTATAGTAAAATCTATCTGCTTGGCTGCTTCTATAGCTTGATTAAGTGTCCAGGTCTCAGCATCAATTACCTTATAAGCATTATCATTAAGCCCTTGTGCTTGAGAAGTCTGCTTTGATTCTGCAAGCATCCTTTCTGTAGTGTCATATATAGCAAGGTTATTGGGATCTATCGTTGCTAGTTGATAATTAGTAGCCTCTGCATTTGC
>JAFXWR010000337.1 GCA_017542725.1 Lachnospiraceae bacterium
TAACCCTACATTGTTATATACATTGACATTATTAAATGTTACTGTTCCTGTTGTATAAAATCTAAGTAGCATATTGCCAGTACTATTTACATCACTTGAGCCCGTCACTTTACCCCAATTTGCAAAATCACAATTTTCAAACTTAAGGTTAAGGCTTGTGTTATTATAATACAGTCTTATCATTTGATCGTATGAATCTTCAGAATAATCAAACGAAGGAGAATCAGTTCCGTCAAATATTACATTATAAAAAGTTGTATTCATTGCTTGTACTTGGGTGTTTAATGCTGCAATCCTTGTAGTATTAATTTTTATCTTATCACTTTCGCTTAAACCAAATATTTGAACAGGTAAATCAAACATTAATCCTTCTTCTTCAACTGACCTTATTGTTCCGCTTGTTCCGCCTCCTAAACAATCTGTGATTACTAACTTATAATTGCCTGTTGATTTGAATGTAAAGTTAGTTAATGTGTGACCGTTGAGACATAAGTATAAATCTCTTTGCAAATCTATAGCATAAAAAGCTGTGCCTTGATCTCTTGGATCGCCAGGTCCGTCTTTTATAAATGTTACGTCTTCATTAAGATAAAAATACTCTGGATGATCAATTGCTACTCTTTCATCTCCTACACTAGTCCATCCTGCAAGATGATCTATGAACTCTCCAAAGTGATCATCAAACTCAAGCCTCTTATAGTCGAGACCATCATCTATTCCATGTGCAGCATACTCTGTGTGCACGCAATCACTTCCTGATGCTACGCCACACTCTTTATGAACATGTTCGCCACTCCAACCAGGGTCACCAGGTGCGCCAAGTAATTTATCATCATTTTTCAAAGATAAAAATTCTAATTGTATTTCTTCTTCCAACTCACTCATTGTCGCTATTTCATTTTCATCTTCGACTTCACTACTTGAAGCTACGACATTCTCTTGTTCTATATTTTCTTTTTCATCTTGCACAAGTGAATCCTGTGAGCCCTCTTCATCATCTTCATCAACTTCACTCACTGTCGCAACTTCTTTTTCAGCGCTCTCATCTTCTATACTTTCTTTCTCATCTTTTTCATAACTTTCTACTACTTCTTCTTCTGATTCTCCTTCATACACTTCTTCAGTTTCTTCTGATTCTTCTTCATGTTCTTCTATATCTTCTTCTGATTCTTCTTCATGTTCTTCTATATCTTCTTCTGATTCTTCTTCATGTTCTTCTATATCTTCTTTTGGCTCTTCTTCATACTCCTCTTTATCTTCTTCTGGCTCTTCTTCATACTCCTCTTCATCTTGTACGGGTAAGTTCTGCAAGCCTCTCTCATCTTCATCTATATTTGCAATATCATCTTTTTCGTCATCAAAATTATCGCTGTCATTAAACAGATAGGTTCTTGACTCATAATGAAACTCTTCATAATATTTTGAAGATATATCTTCAGACTGCTCCATCCCTTCAAGAGTATTGTTCACTATCTTGCTAAATGACATAGCAAAAGTTTGCGTCCCAGCATTTACAATTAACTGTGACACAATTAGTAATAAAGCGATAATTTTTTTGTTTCTAAAAATAAACTGCATACATCCCCCTTCCATACTTACTATGGAAAATAAATATTGCAAATATTTTTTATTAAATAAAAAACCTTGTGTAGCATTTTCATTGCACACACAAAAATGAGTTAATGAAAAAATGTAACATTAGCTCTCTCATATTTTATCGCTATAATTATATCACTAAACTGCGGTTTTTTCTACTATCTTAATAATGTTTTAATACTTTTTTGGCACAAAAATAGCGCCAAATGGCGCCAATGTAAGGGCGATTGCAAACCGTAGTGGCGAACGCCAATTGTAGGGGCGAGCCCCTATACTTTCTCTGCGAATATCATTGTTCTCTCTATATCTGTAACATTAAATTTTTTCTTATTGAGTTTCCTTTTCTCAAACTCCCCCATCCCTCTCTCTATGAAATCCGCTATATCAAGGTACTTTATTTCCTTATTTAAAAACCTTCTAACTGCCACCTCATTAAGCGCATTATATACCGACGGCATCAGTCCTCCAATTTTTATCGCCTTATACGCAAGTGCAAGACCTTTAAATGTCTTTAAATCAGGTGTGCCAATACTTATCTTATCAAGTTTAGTCCAATCTATTTCTTTTTCATTTATAAACTTTCTATTTTCTTTGTATAGTGCATACTCTATTGGTATCCTCATAGAAGGAACTCCAAGTTGTGCCTTAACCGCCCCATCCACAAATAATACCATACTATGAATAATAGACTCTCTTTGAACAACCACATCAATTTTATCGTAACTCATATTGAATAGATGATGTGCTTCCATAATTTCAAGTCCCTTATTTACAAGTGTTGAACTATCAATAGTAATTTTTCTTCCCATAGACCAGTTCGGGTGTTTTAACGCGTCTTCAACTTTTATATTTTTAAGTTCAGATACCTTTTTACCATAAAATGGTCCGCCAGAAGCTGTGATAATTATTTTTTTCACTGCATTTTCTTTTTCTCCCTGTAGGCATTGCCATATAGCAGAGTGTTCACTATCTATAGGTCGTAAATCAACTTTATATTTTTTTGCAAGTGGCATAATGATATCACCAGCGCACACAAGTGATTCTTTATTTGCAAGGCAAACAATTTTTTTTGCCTTCACTGCCTCTATAGTTGGTCTTATGCCTATCATGCCTACAACTGATATCACAATCATAGTCGCAGTCTTTAGTGTTGCAAGTTTTATAAGTCCTTCCATACCCACTAAAACTTTTACATTTAGTCTATTTTTTTTGCAAATATTTTTAAATTCATTTGCAGCATCTTCATCATAAATTGCTACAAGTTTAACATTTGTAAGTTTCACTTGCTCATATAACTTTTTCACATTGCTCTTACAAGCAAGCGCAACTATTTCTTTATCGCCGACAGTTTTTATGACATCAATTGCTTGTGTGCCGATGCTACCAGTCGAACCAATTATTACAACCTTATCCTTTTTCATTTTAACCTCACTTATCCTTGTACTGGCTATCTATACGAACTTATTTTAGCCACACACACACCCACTTCATATAAAAGATACAATGGCACGCTTAACATAATTTGCGACAGAGCATCTGGCGGAGTCAAGATTGCCGATATAGTAACTATAAAAAGCAAAACATATTTCCTAAATGATTTTAAAGTTTCATAATTTACTATTCCATGCACTGATAACATATATATCACCACAGGAAGTTCAAATGCAATCCCAAAAGGTAACAAAAATGAAAATAAGAAATTAATATATCTTCCAATTGAAAACAGTGGTTCTCCAACTCCATTTCCAATCACTATAAAAAAATCTAAAAGAAAATTATATATCACAAAATATGCAAATGATATTCCAGTAATAAATAGTAGTAAGCATACAACAAATAATATCTTAAACTTTTTAACCTCATTTCTATACAAAGCAGGTTTTATAAATTTCCATAAAAAGAACAATATAAATGGGCTAACGATGATAGCCCCTATGATAATTGATAATTCCACTTTACATACAAATACTTCAGGCAAAGTAGTATATATGACATTTATGCCTCTGCTAGTCAATGGTTTTTTGATATATACCAATACATTTTCTGTAAAAAATGCAAATGAAATAGTGAATCCAATTGCAAGAAAAATAACTACTTTTATAATCAGTTTTCTTAAATCATTTAAATGTATTGCTAATGACTTAATCTCATCATTATTCATCTTTTACTTTCTCTTTATCATCACTTGAGTTATCGTCACTTTTACCATGGACTTCATCTTTAAACTCTCTTACACTTTTTCCGATAGCTTTACCAAGTCCTGATATTTTTGTGCCACCAAAAACTACTGCGGCTATAAGTAAAATAATTATTAACTCTTGAACTCCTATGTGCATATTGACCCCCAATATTAATCTTTATCTATTTCTAAATCCATTTCTTTTTTTACATCTTTAATTACGGTTTTGTACTTATTTATAACCTTTCCAAGCGCTTTACCAATCTTTGGCAAATTATCTGGTCCCACAAAAACAAAGGCCACTATCAAAATTATTATTATCTCACCAATTCCTATACTCATATACTAATATGTTTTCAACAAAGAAAGAACATTATTTTTGCAGAGGTTCTC
Source organism: Lachnospiraceae bacterium (assembly GCA_017542725.1). The sequence goes on from JAFXWR010000337.1 coordinate 4,169, forward strand.
GGCTGTTTTTATTTTTAATTTATCAAGTAGTTGATAATATTTTACAACCTCGGCAGGGTATGTGTCAAAATGTCCTACCTTATCTGTTCCTAATAGAAATCTATCAGGATGCTTCTCTATAAGTTTTACCCAGTCATCTAAACTATCGCCATCATAAAAGTTATTTGGGAATTTATCAAGGAAATAGTAATCATATACTACCCAAGAAATGTCTATCCATAAATTATTATTTTTTTGTAATAACTCATCTGCTATTTTTGTAAGTTTTTTAACTTCAACTCTTCTTGATATACCTACGTGAGCCCATATAATTTTACATTTTCTGTTGTGGGCAAGCGCTCTCTTTAATTCATCGAGATATAAAATCTTATCTGTGCTTTGACCAGTTATATTATGATGAAGAAGAACTGGTAATCCTTTAGCTGCTGCCACATCATATATGCCTCTAAACCCATCTCCATCAGCATGTGGTGGCTCTCCATAAGTAAGTGCAGTAAGGTCATCGTGGCGACTCATAAGTTCTCCAACGCCGCACCAAAACTTTGGATAAATATTTAATATTTGTTCTAAGTGGTCAGCTGCAAACTTATCATTTCCATTAAAACCACAACAAAATGGAAAAAATCTTTCTCTTATCGAGTTATTTGATGCAAGCAATTCTTCTGCAAGTATATAGTCAGTTGCAGAATAATAATAGCATCTACTATCATTGCTAAGATAATATGATGGGGCTTCTGGCATACTGCTATCCCATTGCTTTGCAATACCCATACCAAAAATTACAGCCTTTGATACGCCAGACATGTCCATCGCTTTGCAGAGTGTAGGAAATCCATCTGACTTTTCAAGAAAATCCAAATAATGCAAATGACTATCTACAATATCATATTTGATCTTTTCTTTTGGTGCTACTATATCAACTTTTTTATTAGTAGCTCGGCTTTCATCAACCAAATGATTCTTATATGCCGAATCACCATTATCCTCCGCAAAAACTTTTGCCGTTTCAATTGGCATATTGCTTGCTGCAACTAAACCTAAAGTGGATGCTGCAGCCATTTTTAAAAATTCTCTTCTGGTCATTTTCATAATTTTCTCTTCCTTTTATATTGTCAAATTCTAATTGTAGGGGCGAGCACTGCGAGCCCACCTATACTATTGAATTAAATGCCTTCATCGGAAACCCAATTACATTATCAACATTCCCCTCCACCTTCACTGCAAAATCAAAACTCTCATCCTGTATACCATAACTTCCCGCCTTATCCTGTGGATTACATCTATCTATATATTCTTCTATCTCTTTATCACTAAGTTCTCTAAATGTAACTTTTGTAATCTCGTGCGCGATTTTTACATCATCGCCTCTCATCACACAAACTGATGATGCCACTATGTGAGTTTTACCTGATAGAGATTTAAGAATCCTAACTGCGTCCTCTCTATCTTTTGGTTTGCCGATGATTACGCCATCGTTCACCACTACTGTGTCGCAACTCACAATCGGGCTCCTAAAGTCCGCCCCTACAGACTTCGCTTTTGCGATAGCACACTCGTTTACTAACGCTTCACTGTACTTCTCGCCAACTATATTTTTCTCATCGCCACTTGGCAACACGACTTCAAAATCTATACCATTTTCTTTTAGTATGTCTCTTCTTCGTGGTGATGCTGAAGCTAAAATTATTTTTTCTATTTTCATATTTTTTATTGGGCTCGCCCGTACAAATTATATCATATATAGTGTTTTTGTGCTACACATCTATTTTCAGACCGCAACGCAATAAGGTTATTATCAAATTTTCAAAAATATTGTATAATTTGATTGCCTACTCTTTGAGTAGAGATTACGAAAGGAGGAAGGCTATGAATTACTTACTCATTGAAATAGTTGCAAGTGTAATAGCAGGATTAATCCTATATTTCATTTGCAAGTGGCTTGATAACCACTTTAACTAGGTATCAAAAAAGCACTCGTGCAACCGAGTGCTTTTTTTTGATTACCTACTCATTGTATCTATATTGTATCACAAAAACTAAATTTGTCAAGCCTACAACTCCGCAACTTCAAGTCTCACGTTTGCTCTCTGGAGTGCATCTTCTGCTCTCTCTAAATCAGTATCTTCTTTTTTATTTTCAATTCTGTCTTCTGCTCTCTTCTTTGCAGCCTTAGCCCTTTCTACATCTATCTCATCTTTCATGTCTATAATTTCTGCAAGTAAAGATATAGTATCTGGCATAATAGTTGCTATTCCTGACATAAGTGCTGCATATAGTGGTTTTTCTTTTCCCTCTTCATACACTGCAAGTCGCCCTGGTGCTATTATCTGAGTCATAGCAACATGACCTGGAAGCACTCCGACATATCCTTCAGTAGTATTGTATTCTATCATCGTGCACTCGCCATCAAATACTACTTTGTCAGGAGATATAATTTGTAATCTAACTTTATTCATTATTTCATAGCCTCATACTTCTTAACTACACCATCAATTGTTCCTACATTCATGAAACAACTCTCTGGTATATGATCGTATTTACCTTCAAGTATTTGTTTAAATCCTTCTATAGTATCTTTTACAGGAACATAGATTCCTGGAAGACCTGAGAACTGTTCTGCTACGTGGAATGGTTGTGATAAGAATCTTTGAATTCTTCTTGCTCTCGCAACTGCCTTCTTTTGATCTTCTGAAAGTTCATCCATACCAAGCATCGCAATTATATCTTGTAATTCATTATATTGTTGTAAGCACTCTTGTACACGTTGCGCAACTTCATAGTGCTCTTCACCTACTACAAGTGGATCAAGCATACGAGATGTAGATGCAAGCGGATCAACTGCAGGGTAGATACCAATTTCAGTAAGTGAACGAGTAAGAACTGTAGTTGCATCAAGGTGAGTAAATGTATTTGCAGGTGCTGGGTCAGTAAGGTCATCAGCAGGCACATATACAGCTTGAACTGAAGTGATAGAACCCTTCTTCGTAGATGTGATTCTCTCTTGAAGAGCACCCATCTCTGTCTGTAAAGTTGGTTGATAACCAACGGCTGATGGCATACGACCAAGAAGTGCTGACACTTCTGATCCTGCTTGAGTAAATCTGAAAATGTTATCTATAAATAAAAGTACATCTTTTCCTGCTTCATCTCTGAAATATTCTGCCATAGTAAGTCCAGTAAGACCAACTCTCATACGAGCCCCTGGTGGCTCATTCATTTGACCAAACACCATAGTAGTCTTATCCATAACGCCTGACTCTTGCATCTCGTAGTAAAGGTCATTTCCTTCACGAGTTCTCTCACCAACACCAGTGAATACAGAATACCCACCGTGCTCAGCAGCGATATTTCTTATAAGCTCTTGTATAAGAACAGTCTTTCCAACTCCTGCACCACCAAAGAGTCCTATCTTTCCACCTCTTTGATATGGGCAAAGCAAATCTATAACTTTAATTCCTGTCTCAAGAATTTCTTTGTCAGTTGCTTGATCAGAAAATGCTGGAGCACTTCTATGTATAGGATAGAATTTATTTGACTTGCAAGGTCCTTGCTCATCAATAGTCTCACCTAAGACATTGAAAATTCTTCCAAGTGTCTCTTGACCAACTGGAACTTCTATTGGCTTATTCTCACTTGTAACTTCAAGTCCTCTTGATAAACCATCTGTTGGTCCCATGGCAATACACTTAACCATTCCGTCGCCCAAGTCTTGTGCAACTTCAAGTGTGAGAGTTTTATCTCCATTCTTTACTTTACATGCAGAATAGATGTCTGGCACTCCGTTTTCAAAATGCACATCTACTACGGCACTTATGATTTGAACAATTTTTCCTTTTAATTCCATTTGCTTCTCCTTATTGGGCTCGCAGTGCTCGCCCCTACGATTTTGCGTTCGCCCCTACAATCTATATAGCATTTGCTACTGCAACTATCTCTGTCAACTCTTGAGTTATCGCACCCTGTCTTGCTCTATTATACATGACGCCAAGTTTTTCACTTAATTCTTTTGCATTCTTTGTCGCATTGTCCATTGCTGTCATTCGTGCTCCATTTTCAGAAGCAATTGATGCAGTAAGTGCGCCATATAATAAAGTTGATATATACTGAGGAATCATTTTGTTTAGCACTTCTTCCTCATCCATTTCATAATTCATTGGCATCGTCATATCACCATCATATTTTGATTTTGCTACAACAAATGTTTTCTTTCCAAGAAGTTCTGTATCGTCATCGACATTTTTCTCAACATTTTCAAATGGCAATAGTTTCAAAACTCTTGGTATATGAACTATAGTATTTTTAAAATAAGTGTACACAAGATATATTTCATTTATCTTTCCTGCTACAAAATCATCAAGTATCTTATTTGCTAAAAGTACATAAGGTCCGTACTTGATGTCTTCCAGATATTCTGAGTAATCAAGTTCTATAGTGAAGCCTTTGCTCTTAAGATCATCGCGAACCTTTGAACCAACTGCGTATACAAGTGTGTCAGCTGGTGTGAACTTTATCGGAGCCTCTTCGCCTACAAGTTTCTTAACTATGCTTGAGTTATATCCACCTGCAAGTCCTTTATTAGATGAGAAAACTACTATAGCCTTCTTACCACTTGGATTTCCTTTTAGATACTTATGAGAAACTACATTTGATCTTTTTATAATCCCTGTAATCTTCTCATACATAGCATCAAAAAATGGTACAGCATCAGTAGCAATCTGTTTAGTCTTTTGAAGTTTCACAGTGGCAACTAACTTCATTGCCTTTGTAATTTTTCCAGTTGACTCTACAGTACGTTTTCTTTTTTTAATTTGCTTCATTGAAGCCATAATCTATTATCCCTCGTAGCCCTTTGACTTTTTAAAGCTCTCAATTGCATTTTTAAGAGCTTCTTCTATCTCAGGTGTTAATTCTTTTTTATCTCTTATGCCACTAAATACTTGTGGTGCTGTAGTCTCTATAAATGTAAATAACTCTGATTCAAAATCAAGTATCTTTGCAACTGGTACATCAAGTAAATATCTCTTCTCTGCTGCATATATTATAGTAATTTGTTTTTCAACAGGAAGTGGTTTATATTGAGGCTGCTTTAATATTTCACGAACTCTCTCTCCTTGTGCAAGTTGTTCTTTTGTAGTCTTATCAAGGTCAGAACCAAATTGTGCAAATGATGCAAGTTCTCTAAACTGTGCAAGCTCAACTCTTATTGGTGCAGCGATTTTTTTCATCGCCTTTATCTGTGCTGAACCACCAACACGGCTTACTGAAAGTCCTGCATTTATAGCTGGTCTAAATCCAGCATTGAACATATCAGTCTCAAGATATATCTGTCCATCAGTTATAGATATAACATTTGTTGGTATGTATGCAGATACATCACCTGCTTGAGTCTCTATGATAGGAAGAGCAGTAAGTGAACCTCCGCCTAACTTGTCATTGAGCTTTGATGCTCTTTCAAGTAATCTACTATGTAAATAGAATACATCTCCAGGATAAGCCTCTCTTCCTGGTGGTCTCTTAAGAAGAAGTGAGAGTGTTCTGTATGTTGCTGCATGCTTAGTTAAGTCATCATAAACTATAAGCACGTCTTCACCTTTTTCCATCCACTCTTCGCCGATAGCACATCCTGAGTATGGTGCTATGTATTGAAGTGGCGCAAGGTCAGATGCAGTTGCAGCTACAACAGTAGTGTAATCCATAGCGCCAAAGTCTTCGAGCACCTTAACTATATTCGCAACAGTTGATGCCTTTTGACCTATGGCAACATAGATACATTTAACTCCCTGTCCTTTTTGATTTATTATAGTATCAATAGCAATCGCTGTCTTTCCAGTTTGACGATCACCAATTATTAACTCTCTTTGTCCACGACCAATAGGAATCATAGCATCAATTGCTTTGATACCTGTTTGAAGTGGTTCCTTAACTGACTTTCTATCTATGACGCCATGTGCTATTCTTTCTATAGGACGAGTTCCAGTAGTATTTATTGGTCCCTTGTTATCTATAGGTTGACCTATAGCATTTACAACTCTTCCTATCATAGCATCGCCAACTGGCACTGACATGATTCTCTTTGTTCTCTTAACTGCATCGCCTTCTTTTATGTCATCAGCATTTCCAAGAAGAACACAACCAATGTTATCTTCCTCAAGGTTAAGAATCATACCATAGACTTCATTTGGGAATTCAAGCAGTTCGCCTTGCATTGCATCTTTAAGTCCATGTATACGCGCTATTCCGTCTGCAACTTGTATTACGACTCCTTCCTCTTCTATGCCAGATGCGTCCTGATACTTTCCGATTTGTTCTTTTATTATAGAACTAATCTCTTCTGGTTTTAAATTAATCATAGTTTTAAACCCCTTAGACTTTTAGTTATATCAAACATCTTTGTTTTATATGTTTTATCTAGTACTTTGTCATCAATTTTTATTTTAAGACCTGCAATCAAACTCTCATCAATCTTATAATCAATTATAAATTTCTTAAATCCAGTTGAAGCAATAAGTTTATCTTCAAGTGCTTTTTTCTTTTCGTCACTAAGTTCGCGAGCAGATACTATCTCAGCCTCTCCTATATTTTTACTTCTAAGTGTTCTATGTGAGAAATCTTTCAATATATTCGCAATCTCTTTTGCTCTGCCCTTCTTGATAACTATAGATACAAAGTCGAGAATCTTTGGATCCTCTCCCTTATTTGAATCTATCTTAAAGAATCTAAGAACCTTTGCCATAGGTCCAGCCCAGATTTTATTCATAAAAAGTTCTATTACAAATGTAACTTTCTCATCTGTGCTAACCTTAGGGTTTGACAAAAATTCTCTCAGTTCTTCTGAACTAGTCCACACAAAGATTAAGTCCTGTGCTTCCTCGTACATCTTTTCAAGTTGATTGTTTTCTTTAGCAAAGTCATACAAAGCTTCGCCATAAATTTTTGAAACTAACCTTGCCATGAACTTGCTCCAATTTCGCTTAATGCTTCTTCAAATAACTTATCTTCGCTTTTTGCATTTACATTTTCTTTTATAATCTTAGATGCAATTAAAGTTGAAATGCCAATAACTTGATTTTTCAATTCATCGACAGCCTTTGCCTTCTCTTGCTCTATCTCTTTGTTGCCACGATTAATGATATTTTGTGCTTCCGCCTTTGCCTCTGCCACTATCTCTTCGCTCATCTTCTTTGCATTCTTTTTTGCATCTTCCATTATATTTTCAACTTCAACTCTAGTGTCTGCAAGTTTCTTCTCGTACTCTTCTCTAAGAGAAATGGCTTTAGCTTCTTGGCTTTTAGCATTTTCAATTTCATTTTTTATCTTGTCACTTCTGTTCTTCAATACCTTTTGAACTGGATTAAAAAGAAAATATGATAGCGCAAAGAAAAGTATAAATACATTTATACCTGTTATTATAGAATCAAAAATCAGTTGACCATCGAAACCAATGATTCTAAATAAACTTTCTCCTGCTAAAAACATTTATCCTCCTACATGTTAAAAGGTTTTACGAACATAAGTATGATAGCAACTACAAGACCATAAAGACCAGTAGTCTCTGCAACTGCTTGTCCTAAAAGCATAGTAGATGTGATATCTGACTTAGCACCTGGATTTCTACCAACTGCTGATGCACCATAACCTGCTGCGATACCTTGACCAACTCCTGGTCCGATACCTGCTATAAGTGCAAGTCCTGCTCCGATTGCTGAACAACCATAGATAAAAGCTTGTCCTGTAATTCCGTTTTCCATAATTTTAATTCCTCCAAAATTTAATTGAATATTTTTTTATATATTATTATTAATTAGTACTTTTTTTTGCGGGCGGATGATATCCGCTCTACAATTTATCGTTTACATATACCATCGTCAACATACAGAATACATATGTCTGTATACATCCACTAAATAAATCAAGATATGCATGTAAGAAAGTTGGCACTGCAATCCTACCTAGTAATGGTACCATACCATACCAAAGTCCAAGCATTATGACACCTGACAAAAGGTTTGCAAAAAGACGAAGTGAAATAGAAATTGGGTTTGCAAATTCTCCTATCACGTTTATAGGGAAGAGAACTGGAAGTGGTTGGAAAAGTCCTGTGAAATGTCCAACACCATGATTCTTGATTCCCTGAAACTGCACAATTGCAAATGTAAAAACTCCAAGACAGAATGTAACGCCGTAGTCTGCTGTAGGAGCTCTCATACCCAAGAAGCCAGATAAGTTGCAAGTCAAGATAAAAATAAAAAGGGTGCCAATATAGTTTATGAATCTATTTCTATTAGATCCCAAAACACTATCAGCCATCCCATTGAGTGCTTCTACTGCCATCTCTATAAAATTTTGAAGTCCAGTTGGCACCTCATCTGCATTTGCAAATTTCTTGCCAACTACTATTCCGAAAATTAAAATGATAAGAGTTATAATCCAAGAAGATATAGCAGTAGTAGTAATCCAAATATCACTACCTAAAAATTGAAAAGGAAGTTTATATACTCCTCTAATCATAAATGATTCTGCTAATTCATTTCCTGCTAAAAATAATCCCATTTTTATCCCCTATGATAAATTTTTTTCAATTACTGGCGCTAAGTATGCGCTAACTTTTACACCGAGTGTTGCAAGCGCAAACATTATACCACCAGTAAGTCCAAAAGTTTTTTCATTTATTACTATAATAAGTATTATACAAAATACTACAAGTCTTACTACACTCATAAGCGCTACATGGTTTTTTGCATACTTCTCATCATTTGCTGAAATCGCTTTTGATAATGATGCCGCCATAGAATATAGACCAACAACGCTACATATAAAACCAATCAACACGCAAACTTCATTCTTTACTATAAATATCAATGTATCGTTGCTGCTTAGATTTTTACTTCTACAGAATATTAAAAATATGATAATTGACACAATAAGTAAAACTATATTATAAAGTAAAGAACCTATTATCATACAATTCAAAGTTCTTTTTAACTTGCTATCAAGCATTACTATTCTTCTTCATTTGCATCTTTGCCGAGTGACATCTGATTTACAAAATATGCCACATTGCCAGTCACTATTGCAGCAATAGTTACACACAATATAACTACAGCAAAGAAAAACCAAAATAAAAATCCGTCCATCTTTACCTCCAAAATAGTGCCTTATTATTTTATCAAATATTAACCGCTATTTCAATATACTTTTTACGGCATATTATAGGGCTATAATCCAAATAAAAAGAGGTGGATTGGCATTTCCACCTCTTTTATTGCTAAATTATTGAATTATTGGTATTACCTGTGAAGCTGCGTCTACTATATTTACTAATTCTCCTGTTGTAGAGCTAAACGAGTACACCTTGCCATCCTTAAATAGGTCCCCAGTATATACGGCTCCTTGCAATAATCCTTCCTCTTGTAGATAGAATGTCTGGCCATTATACTCTGTCAAACCTGTCTTCATATAGCCGTTCTCATCAAAGATATAATAGTATATGCCATCTAGTGTAGGTATAGCAAATACTCCATCCTTTAGCATTGTAATTGTGCCATCCGCATCGATCTTATTGTATACCCATTTATTGACATCTGCCTTATATTCCCAAGCACCTGCATTGTCAATTATGTTTTTAATCTCCATAATTACCTTGCCACTTTGGTCAAAAATATAAGTAATATTATTAAAAGTGATTGGAGATGTACACATTCCTCCCATATATTGTCCAGCTTCCATCAAGTAATATTTTCCAGGTCCAGGATAACCAATTAATTCTACTTCTTGAGTTAATGGATTTATACTATATGTCTTTGTATCCTCTGTAGTAACCATGAATCCTGTAAGCATTCTTCCGTTTTCATCAAATGCATAGTACGCATCTAATATTCCATCTGTAATTCTATACAGTCCGTTCTTAATTTGTACATTTGCACCATCATCTACTAAAATATACTTTGTATTTAAATCTCTATTCTTTATCAATGCCTTAGCTATTTCATTTTCAACAGGAATCTTGTATCCCCACTTATTCTCTTCAGGGTAGTATACCCAAGAACCAGTAGTACCTATTATCATAGAACTAATTATACTATCAATTACTCCTGCTTTAGAA
>JAFXWR010000338.1 GCA_017542725.1 Lachnospiraceae bacterium
CTTATCCTCAGCAACATTTCTTTGAGGCTTACTTTGATAATAAGAACTCACCTATAGTTCAGCAGTCAGGCACAAGGTTCAATGCCGCTGAGAGTAGAGTTGAGAATGTAGCATTCTCATCTATAGACTATACTGGAAAGATAATGAAATGGACAAGCAACGAAGTAGATGATGGTTACATAGGTAGGTTCAAAGATGTATTTAAGGCTGATATATATTGGGATGATGAACTTGAGACTATGGAAGGCGACGGATATGGTATCATAAAGTATGGAGAGCCAAAGCATAGACATAAACTCTGTGGTGTGGCTACAACTTCAGCTTGTCTTCATAGCAGTATAGTAAATCACACTGAAGAAATGAAGTACCGTAAGATTTCAAAAATGTATACTTCAAAGTCAGAAATCAAATCACTTCTTCAGACAGGTGGAGCATTTGTCCTTACATATGACCTTGACACTAAGAACCTTACAGGTACAGGAAATCAATATATAGAAGTAACACCAACTACAGACTTATATATTTGCCTGAATGGTCATACACTCAATGGAGTTATATTCCTCGGTGGTGCAAATAGAAATGTATATATTACAAATTGCCAAACCACTACTTCGACTTTGTCAAATGACATAATTAATTGGGCTATGTTCAAAAACCTAAGTGGAGAAATTTATGGTATAAACAAGAATATACTTGTAAAACAAGATAAGCTTGCATATATAAGTGGTGCTGACAATCAAAATATAAGATTATATAGTGCTACATATACTACAGAAATAGGTACTGCACACACTGACCCATATATATATTTATTTAGGACGTCAAACCAAACTTCATTTATAGAGGATTGTGACTTTAGTGGTATGAAGAGTAGCTACTTCTTAAAGAATGAATATGCAAGGAACTATGTATTTAAGAATAATACTTATAGTGATATGACTTTAGGTAGCGGCTTTATGGATTTTGACAAGGGCGCTACTAATACTAAATTTATAGGAACAAATACAATTGACAAAATAAAATATGCAAATTCTGCATCGTCTCATTTTATAAGATTCGCATCTTATGCGTTAAATGAAGTAAAGATAGATGGTGACTTAAAGATAACTAATTCAGAATCATTCTTAAATACGAATCACTTCTTCGATGTTGCTGGAGGACATTTTGGTTTAGAAGAAGGATCATGTTTGGAAATTAAGAATAACACACTATATAACACTGCTATATATGGTAGAGCACTTCTTTACATCGGTTCTAATGCTCACATGTATTTATATGGAGCTTTAGATATAAGTGACAACAAGTTTATGGGAACAAGAAAGAGCCATTCAGATGCAGGACTTTGGTATGCCAATAAGACAGAGCCTATAGAGATAAGTTCAAGAAGTATAGTAATTAAAAATAATACTACATCAAACGAAAAAGCGAATGTGAGAAATCTCTATTCTTATTATAGTGGAAGCAGTGCTGGTGATGGTGTATTTAGTCAGAAGGCAGGAACACTCTTTGATGCAAAGAATTCTTGTATAGATTCTGTGGCATTAAATAGTGAGGACTATACAGGTGTAATTTTCCCTGAGTGGGATAGAACAAAGGTTAAAGATTTTGATGAAGTGTACTTTAGTGAGATATTTAAGGCTGATACTTATGGTGCAAGAAAAGGACTTTTAACTGTAAGAGATGGTATCCAGATAATCATAACATTTGGTGATCACTTCCATAAACTTTGTGGAACACTTGCGACTGAGTCTTGTACACATGCAAATTTTGTGGACCATGGTATAGGTGTCACTCCTGATATAATGCACACATATACTGCATTACGTTTTGACACGATGGAAGCTTTAAAGACAAAACTACAGGCAGGTGGAGACTATTTCTTAATTAGAAAGATTAAGTTTGATACTCCTACAGTTATTGACTTGCAAGAAGATTTGTATTTATGTCTTACAGGTTTCTATATAGAAAATGCTATATTCCAAAGTTCTGTTGGTAAAAAAGTATATATTACTACTTGCATAGAACAGATAGAAGAATCTGAAGAAGAGGAAGAAGAAAAGGAGTATGATGATGAAGGACATGAGATAACTCCTTCTGGAGGCGGTGCTGGTAGTAAGAGAAATGATAGATATGAGGTGGCACTTGTAGCAACTGCATCTGGCATGGGCGCTATGCTCAGATGCAACACAGAACTTTATAGTCCATATAATATATTAAAAGTTTATGCGAATAAACTTTATGAGTCATCAGGTGATAATGGCACACAAATATTTAGTGGTGTTAGCTTCTATAATGATGTGAAGACAGCGAGCGCTGGAAACTATATAGAAGTTACTGGAGAAGAAGAAATATTATTTGATAGTGTTGAGATAGCTACGATGTCCAATATAAGTTCTGTAGTCAAAGCTGATGACGCTACATTGACATTTGCTGGCGACATAAACATTTATGGAAATAAAGCGCCTAAGTTCTTTGATGTGAAGAGCATAAATCAAATAAATGGAAACATTAGATTACATGATAACATAATAAAGAGAGAGGCTGGCGAGCAAAGCTTGATTAGAGTGACAGGTGAATCACATCTTTTGGGTTCATTTGAAGCAATTGATAATAAAATAATAAATGCACATGATGGAAATAATTCAGGTTTTGTAACAATACTTAATGTAGCATCGCCAGGATATATACATCTTGGAAATAGTAGGATATATATGATGGATAATGATGTATATAGTGATGATGGTGATACACTGACTGATGTAGAAACAAACTTAAACCACTACATATATAATATTTATTCTGATAATTATAGTGGTATATTTGTGCAATCGCCAGGAACTAGTATGAATACCTCATCAAGAGTTAATGTGTCATTTGCTGGTCCGGAATTTAAGGGAGTTGTAGTGAAGTCATGGCGTTCTGGAAATACATATGACACTATCTTTAAAGCAGACCATAATGTAGATGGAAATACTGGATTAAATAAGATTAGAATGAATGTGGCTCTTGAAGACTCAAATGTATTAATAGATGATAGAATACGAATATATTTTAAGGATGGAATTGCAGAAAATCAAAGAACTGGAGTAAGTAGAGTATCAAAAACTGATATTGCATATTGGGGAGAGCCTTATACACTGAAAAAGAAGTTTGAATGGAAGGGCAGAGAATTAGTCGGATATGTAGATGAGCACGGAGTGCACTATAGTATGGGCACATATCCAAAAGGACTTGTTCTTGATAGAGGTAGCATAACATTAACTGCACTATGGTATAAAGAGAACTCAAAATATAACATAATTGATCAAGGAAACAAAGAAGAAGGTGTATTAGTAAAACGAGATGCAGTAATAGTAGGTGGCAATTGGGTATATGATACATCAAGACAAAAGTGGATGTATTATCTAAACTCAAATGCAACAGATAATATAGTAGTCAGCATGTTCCCAGATGGTGATTCAGAAATTCGTACAGGTATATCACCGACTGATAGCAGAAGATATCTTAGAAAAGGAATATATCAGATATACTATAATGGAGAGGCATATTTCTTTAGATTTGATGAGAATGGTTATATGGTTATAGGATTTAGTGAAGCAAATGGACATCAGTATTACTTTAATGAGCAGGGGATATTGGAAGGTGCTATGCAACTTGATCCTCTAGTGATTGGAAATAGACGATTGATATTTGATGTATACGGAAGAATAGTTAGAGAAATGAATGTGACTACAGGTGAAGTTCAATTCCTGAGAACAACTTATCAAAAAATGGTAGGTATGGATGACTATTATGAACCAATACCATCAAGAGTTGGATGGAGATAGTAAAGGATTTAAGTATTAGTAATATGAGAAATAGATTTATAAAACAAATATTATATTTTACATTAACTTTGACTTTGGCTGCAGCGACATTTTCTTGTAGTAAGAAGCAAGATGATAATCAGGTTCTTAAGTCAACACAGGAGCTATTTGATCTTGAAGAAAATATGGATAATCGAAAAGTTGCCGTAGTATATTTTTCGATGAACGATGACACAAAAGATGTGGCCGGAAAGTTTAGTGAGGCACTTGATGGAGAGATGTTTGAGATAGTTCCGAAGATTGCCTACACAGAAGAAGATCTTGACTATGAAAATCCTGATTCAAGGGTGAGACTTGAAGCTGAGTATAATCCATTTGGCGAAGAGAATGTACTTCCAGAAGATGACTATATACCAGAAGATGATTTGATATATTTAAATGCTACAAGAAGTCAGGCTGTAAAGAAAAAAACAATCGCAGAGCTTCCAGAAATTGAAAAAGTAGATGTAGATAAATATCCAATCATTGTATTGGGTTTCCCTGTGTGGTATGAAAATGCACCAAAGGTAGTATATACTTTTATAAAAGATTTAAAAAACAAAGTAGTAGTGCCATATTGTACTGGGGATGATATGGGGATGATAGACCAGTACCTTTCTAATTTTACTGACTTAAGTGTGAGAGTGATGAGCGGAAAAAGATTTGATAAAGATGTAAGTGTTGATGAAATAAAAAAGTGGGTGACGGCACTCAGCGCAGACTTTGATATGTAAGCGCAATTTGGGCTTGCAATTTTGGCTATATTTATGTATAATAGGAGTGTTGCTGGTGTGGCGGAACTGGTAGACGCCCAGGACTTAAAATCCTGTGGATGGTGACATCCGTGCCGGTTCGATTCCGGCCACCAGCACATATTATGGGTTTAACCCGTAGAAAGAGCCTTTTTAGGGCTCTTTTTTCATCCGATTTTTATTAAAAATCTATTAAGATTTGAAAAAAAATATTATTTTAGTTGAAAAATAGGGCTTATTTTTGTATAATATTGAAAATGGGTTTTTGCACCCATTTGTTACTTTTTGCGTGTTAAACGCAGCACATTTTATTTGAATTAAAAAAATTTTTTAAAGAGGTTCGGTTTATGTTAAGTCAAAAAATGAAAAGAGTCATCAGCATCGTGCTCATTGTTTGTATGACTTTTTGTAGCAATGGATTCTCAGTCCTTGCATCAAGTGTTGACGATGTAGTCAGCGAGAGTTTGGTGGAGTCAAGTCAAAAGGAAACACCAAATTATTATCTTGAGTACAAAGAATATCATGAGGAGAAAGTCTTAATCAAAAAAGAAAATGGTGAAGACAAAACTTCAAATGATGAAAAAGTAATTTCAGAAGGTGATGACGAAGGTGTTACCACTAATTTTGATGAAGAAGAAACAAGTGGTGATGGTTATCTAGAAGAACCGGAAGAAGATGAAAATGAAACTTCCGAAGAGAACACAACTGAGGAAGAAGAATCAGAGACAGTAGAGTCAAGTGAAGAAGAAACTACTGCCGAGACTTTTGATGAGGAAACTTCCGAAGAAGAGACAAGCGAATCGAAAGATACAGATGAATCAGAAGAGACTACTATTACTATAGAAGAAACTTCTGATACAAGCGAGACATTGGAAACAACTGAGACAGAAGTAGCCGTTGAAGAGACCACTGATGAAGAAGAAACAACTATGGAAGAGACAACTAAGGAAGATACAACTAAGATAGAAGAAACAAATGTGGTGGAAGAGGCGAGTGTAAAAGAGAGTGAGACTAATAATGAAGAAATTGAGACAACTGAGAAGTCTCAAGAAGATTTGATTGATGAGACAACCGAAGCTAATGTTGATAATATAGATGATGTAAAAGTTAATAGTGAGATAGAATTTGTAGAAGCAACTAAAAGTGAAACTGAGAAAGAGATAAAAGTAGTTAAGAAGTATATCGTAGCTACAAGATCTATACCTGAGGACAGTGTGTGGAAACTAAAAGAGATTTTAGCAAATGAGTCAAGTGCGTCATTTAGAAAAATTCCTTCTATAGAGGATGTAAAAGAAAAATATCTTGCAAAAGATGTTAAAGTGCTTGTAGAGAACCAATATGGCGATCAAAAAGTAGTTACAGTTCCTGCAAAGTGGAACGTAGAAATTTTGTCAAAGGTATATCGTCCAGAGTATATACCTGAGAGTAAAGATTATAAAGCAGATGAAAATGGAAATGTTGAAGTTATAGAAAATGGTGTAGTAGTAGCTTCAATTTCTGAAGCAGAGGATGGCTCACAGAGCTTGCCTGTACAGGAGGAAAGTGTACACGAGTTGTATGAGAGTGAAGTAGAAATTATCGAAGGATTTAACAACACTGAAGAAGGTGATAGTTTCGACATCGTAGGCGGTGGCGACATTGTAGGCGGTGGCGACATCGTAGGGGCGAGCATTGCGAGCCCTATAGATGACGAACATGATGTAGTTATCACTGACGAAGAAGTAATTTATGAATATGAGGAATTAAGCGACGACAGTCCTATAATTCCAGATGAAGATGAGTTAGATAAGACAGATTTACTCAAAGGAAATGCTAAGAATGGTGTAGTAAATAAGGAAAATGCAGCAGAAGAAGGTATGGCTGCGATTGACCTTGGAGAACTTGCAGCAGAACTTGGAAAGCTCTTGAATAGCGATGTAGAAGTTGTTGCTGATATGCATTTTGAATTACCACTTCTTGGCGCTGGTGGACATAGCCACTGGGTATGCGGAAGAGCAAATTGTAGTGATACTGTTGCAAATCACTTCAATGAGCAAATGAACACTGAACACCCTGTTAGAGATTCAAAGACTTATCAGGCTGTAAATAATTATGAAGATTTTAAGAATTATATAGCAAGTGGTGCATCTGAATATAGCTATTTATACCTTGCAGCAAATATAGAAGTCACTGAGATGATAAGCGTTACAAAACCACTCTTCCTTTGCTTAAATGACTATAAGTTGTCATTTACAGCTTCTGGACAGATATGTACATACTATAATGAAGATGATCCAACTGCTGAAACTCTTGGAACCTGGCCATATGCTATATGTATATGTGGATGTAATGATGACAGAAAAGAAGATGGAACGACAGGTCAAGATAATTATTGTGGATATATAGATGGACTTAATCAGGGAAGAAAAGCCCCAGCTATATTCTATACAAAGTCAAAAGGTGTATATTTCTATGGTCTTGGAAATGAGACAGCTGTAGATGCATTTGATAATTACCAAGAAGATGAAATAAGAATTAAAATCAAGAATTTTATAGCTTCAAATGAAATTACAACTTATGTGCCAAGAAAGGCTCAAAAGTATACAACATATAAGCCTGGTTCTTCAGAGACAGAGACAAAATATTATAGTTATCCAAACAACTATCTTTACAATACAAAAATAGGTGAAAAAGATAATTATAAAGATTACTCATCATCATTCCTCACTATGTCTATAAATGATGTAGATCAAGCGGCTACTCAGACAACAAGAAGAGCATTCTTCTATGCTCTTGATGTAGAGGGAGTGTCATCAAATGATGGTGGATTTGCAAATTTATATTATGTAAACTCAGTTGCTGTAGAACACTGTAAGTTTACAAATGTAGCAGCATTTAGAGGCGGCATCATCTCGGCTGATTATGATGTGCGTAGATTCTCTACTGCAGAAGGAACTTCTATTATGAACGACTATATTAATATCGGTCATAGTAAGGTAGAATATTGTGGACTCGGCTCTGAATTTAAGTATATGGATGGCTCAGAGATTAAAACAGGAAGAAAAGATATTGAGACTTGGGGAAGTGTAGGAAGATACAATAATGGTACAAGAGCTGTAAGGCCTAATACAAGTATACCATATGGAGATGATGTAATATATAGACCAGATAAGAATGGTTTATTCTTACTTGAAAACTATGATGGTGGTTCTACACTTGAAACATATCGTCTCATAAAAGGAAATATATTTGAAAATAATCATATAGGAAGCGACTATGAGGGATATGGCTGTCAGTCACAAGCTTATGCTATATATCTTACACTTGATTCAGTAGGTGCAAACACTACAAATATAGTTGGAAATACTTTTAGAGCTTCGGCTGGTGGTGCTATCTATGTTGAAAACTTATATAACGAGAGAAATGGTAAGGCTCTCACAGATAAGAGTGAAGGAACATTCTACCTTGATAACAATAAGGTGGCTGGAAACGAATTAAATAATTCAGCATTTGCTACAAACAATAAACCAACAAGTCTTGCAGTAATCAATTTCGAAAAAATTGGTACAGCACTTATAAATTCAAAGATTATAGCTACGACTGACACCGATGCTAGAACCATAAGCAATAATGCTGGTATTGGTACTGGTGCTGTAAAGTTTTCTTGTGTAAATATAGTTTATGTGTATAGAACAGAATTTAAAGACAATCGTCCTATAGGTGATTTGAAAAATGGTGGAAACATTTATCTAAGCACATGCTCAACGGTATATATAGGAAATCTAAATTCTAAACAGGATGAGAATGTAAAAATAGTGAAGACTGGTACAACTGCATCACCAAATAATGGTGGAGGAATATATGCTTATGACGTAACTGATTTGTATATTTCTGATGTAACTTTTGAAGGATTACATGCAGATGATAATGGCGGTGCAATTTATGCAAAAGGTGAAAATAGAAATACAAAGCTCAGTGTATATGGCTCTACATTTACAAACAATAAAGTTTTCTTTAATCCAGATGGATCTAGTGATGATC
>JAFXWR010000339.1 GCA_017542725.1 Lachnospiraceae bacterium
TTATAAGCACAGGGGATTTTTCGTCTGAATCACCTTCACTACTTACTTTAGTGAATGACAAAATTAGTTTGTCAGTAGGATTAGTCATGGCAAGGTATATATAAAATCTCTGATTAAGTGTCGTCTCTATAGTAGTCTGCGATAGTTCTTTAACATTTTTTGCAAATAATTCTCTTATGGCGTCATCAATTAAACTAAAATCTGAGTTTTTAGAAGGAACAGCGCTTTGGTTTAAACCTAAGAAAAACTCTATTTTGGGATTGTCAAACCTTGACCTCATAAGGTCACCGACAACTACTTGGTCAAGTGAAAATGGTATACTTTTCAACGCCTTATTGCTTAAGCCTGCATCAAACATTCTCCTAAACTCTTCTATAGAGATATCTGATGATAGATACTCTGACTTATCTTTCTCTTTGTATTTTTCCAAATTACTTAAATCATTTATTATGTTTTCAACAACCTCTTTACTATACTTAAATATAGCGCTTATACGACTATAACTTATGTCTTTCTCCATCATATCATCTATTTGCTTATCTAGTATTTCATACTTTTTATTTAATTCTGAATTCTCGATAAAACTAATTAGAGCTTTTATATAATTATTGATGCTTTTATCACCTTGCAAATCTTCATAAAGCATAATCAATGGTTTAATATAATTCTTTTTTATGTTATAAATCTTTTCCTTCTTATCGTCAGGAATTTTTATCTTTTCAAAACCTGTCTTATATCTATCAAAACCTCTTATGGCATGCTCTAGTACAAAATTATCAAACTCATATACTTCTCTATTTTTCTCGTTAATTCCAGAATTGATATATCTCATAATACTTTCATAAGAAAAATTATAGTTGATTACATCAAGCGCTGATCTAATTGTTTCTATATAAGGTGAATTAATTATTCTTTCTGAATCATCAATAAACAATGGAATGTTATATTTGTCAAATGCTTTAATAATGAAATTTCTATAGTTTTCTATTTGTGGTACAACGATTCTTATGTCATTGTACTTATACCCCTTATTTCTAACTAAATCAAAAATTCTTTGAACAACATTTAATACTTCTTCCCTTATGTTGTCAGCAACAAAATAGTCAATGTTCTTAACATCAATATCTTCTTTTTCGTAATTAGTCCTATATATGTTCTGTTCAATAAAGCTCAGATCATACTTTTCATCGCTATATTTTAGTACTGTATCCTTTATACTATCAACACATAGTAAATCTTCAATATTTTTTGTATCAATAGCACCAGCTATATCTTTTATAAACTTTTTACTTAAATAGAATAAGTCAGTATCTTCTATATCAGATTCTACATTAAATGTCTTAATTTCAACCGGGTCTCTATAATCCACAGCCACAAATACTTCAGATGCTTTTGATACTATCTTTTTGAATATACTTAACTGTATAGGAGTAAATCCAGTAAACCCATCAAAGGCTACTATTGCGTTATCAAAAATATTTACGTCCTCTATTCTCTTATCAAGCAAATCATATTTATCTTCTTTTATAGAAAAGTGCATATCTATAAGAACTTTTTTAAACTCATCAAAAATAAGTTTAAAATCATTTAATTTGTCCCTATAGATATCACTTTTTTTGGCACTAATAACTTTATCTATATCGTCACTACTTACGCTATAGGCATAGAACTCTGATACAACTTGAGTTAGTTTTCTTGCAAAACCAACTCTATTTACCATCTTGTCACAAAACTTAAGCTTATTTGCCTTGGCGAGTTTAGATAGCACAAGCGACAAAATCATAGTCTTCATGTCATCGTCTATAACATTTTCTTTAATTGGTTCTATATTTAGTATCTCAAATACATTGTGAGCAATTCTATCAAATGATACAACATCTATATTTAAAATGCCTGAGCCAAAGCCTTTTTCAATTGACTTTTTAATCATAGTTCTCTGCTTGTCATTTGTATCTTGCTCTGGAACTATAAGTATAAATTTTTTATTTAAATCTATTTTTGATTTGTCGTTTTGGTTTCTTGACATATCAAGAAAGCGATTGTAAATCCAATCGCTTTTTCCTGAACCATGACTACCAATAATTAACTTTACTTTAGTCGCATCTTTCATTAATTTATTATATGGGCTCGCAATGCTTCACCCCTACATCATACAATGCATTTAATATCATTTTATTATGTCTTGCAAACTTCTTGCCCTAATTTTAAGTTTTCTTAACGCCTTGTCCTCAATTTGTCTAATTCTCTCTCTTGTAACTTTTAATTCTTTTCCGACTTCTTCTAGTGTCCTTGGATGATCATCATCTATGCCAAATCTCAAAATTAATACCTTTCTTTCTCTCTCTTTTAGCCCCGCAAGCAAACCTTGTATTTTTTCTTTAAGCATAACTCTCTCTGCATTAGTCTCTGGAGAGATGACATTCTGATCTGCTATGAAGTCAGCTACTATAGAATCATCTTCGTCTCCCACTGGTTTATCAAGCGAGATTGGATCCATTGCTATCTGTATAACCTCTTCAACTTTTTCCTCTGTCATCTTCATACCTTTTGCAAGTTGCTTTATAGATGGTTCATAACCAAGTTCAGCAGTGAGTCTTTTCTTTTCTTTATTTAATCTATTAATTGTCTCAACCATATGAACAGGTATTCTTATAGTCTTACTTTGGTCAGCAAGTGCTCTTGATACAGCCTGTCTTATCCACCAAGTAACATAAGTAGATAATTTAAATCCCATCTTATAGTCAAATTTCTCAATACCTCTTGTAAGTCCCAAATTTCCCTCTTGAATCAAGTCAAGAAGAGAAAGCCCATGTCCTATATATCTTTTTGCAATTGAGACAACAAGTCTTAGATTACATTTGATTAAAACTTCTTGAGCTAGTTCCCCTCTCTTAACTATCTTTAGTTCATCTGCAGTGAGTTTGATTGCTCTTGCAGGATCGATAGGAAGTTGCTCATCAAGTTTTTTCTTTCTAAGTAATACTTGGGCATCTTGCTTCTCTTTTGCAAGACGCTTTTCTCTCTCTATATTGAGAAGAGAATACTGTCCTATTTCTTTTAAATACATTCTCACAGGGTCATCAAGACTTACGCCTTCAAATATGTCATCTTGACCGGTAACTATATCTTCAGTTTCGTCAAACTCATCAACAGCAATTACATCATCGTCTTTTGGTTCTTCTGGATCTTTGTCATCATCATCTTCTTCTATAAATACATCTTCATCTTCTTTAAGTTTCTTAACTAAATCCTTTTCTTTACCTTTGAAATTGAATGCTATTGGAGCATCATTTGACAACTCATCATCTTCATCAACTCCATTGGCACCCACCTGTTCTTTCTTATCTTTCTTTTTCTCAAGCGCATTACTTTGCTTGATTGACTTTTTATCAACTTTAACACTCTTTTTACTTGAAGTCTTTGTGGTTTTAGAAGGTTTTGCAGGCTTTGTAGTTTTAACTGACTTAGAAGCTTTTGTAGCCTTAGAAGGTTTTACTGCCTTAGAGGGTTTACTTACTGATTTCTTAACATTTTTATTTACTGCCTTTGCTGCTTTATTAACTACTTTCTTAACTTTACTATTATTAAGTTTCGCCATATTATCTCCTATTTTACTTTCAATTCTTTATATATTTCTCTCTTATCTACATTTCTGTCTGATGCAACTTTCTTCATCGCATCTTTATCACTTAGTCCTTCAGCAATATACTTTTGATAATGTTCCTCCACACTTATAGATAGCCATTTTTCAATCTCACTATTTTTGAGTTGGTTCTTATCAACCCCACTTACTGTAAGTGCAAACTCACCTTTTACATCTCTACTTTCAAAGACATTATATATTTCTTTTATAGTTCCTCTTACAGTTTCCTCATGAACTTTAGTCATCTCTCGCGACAAAGAAGCTTTTCTTTCTTCACCAAATACTTCGATTAACTGTTTTAAATCTTTTAGTATATCATGTGGCGAAATGTAAAACACCATGGTTCTTGTCTCGGACTTCAAACCTTCTAATTGTTCTTTTCTCTTTTTGTTGTCATCTTTTAAGAATCCAACAAATACGAAACTATCTGAATCGAGTCCACTAAGAACTAGTGCATTTATAACTGCTGAGCAACCAGGGACTGCAGTGATCTCTATATTTTCTTCTATGGCAAACTTCACAAGAACGTTGCCCGGATCAGATACTATTGGCGTCCCTGCATCAGTCACTATCGCTACATCTGCACCTTTTTTTATCATGTCTATGATGTTACTTGCTTTGTCGTATTTATTATGTTCATGATATGAAGTAATTTTAGTATCAATATCAAAATGATTTAACAACTCTCTCGTTCTTCTTGTATCTTCCGCCGCAACTAAATCTACAGATTTAAGTACTTCTACTGCACGAAATGTCATATCTTGCAAGTTCCCTATCGGAGTTGAAACTATATACAATTTCCAACCTTGTTTTCCACTAGATGTTTCTTAAAACTCTAACTACAATTGGGCATACTATCGCACATATTATTGCCTCTGGTATACCATTTGTGACTACTGTCATACCGAGTACAGTCAATATATTTTGTCCAACTATTGTAGTATACTCTCTACCAAAAATTATAAATATAAGTAGAAGCACCAACAATGTATTAGTCATACTACCTGCTATGGATGAAAGCACATCAGCTTGCAAACTATTTTCATTGTTACTTGTCAACGAAAACATATCTGACACTAAGACAGGAGTAAGACCTGCAAGTATTCTCGGTACAAAGCATATCACTAAGCTTCCTACATTGCCCTTGTACATAGCCGCTTCTGAAAATGGAGTGAATAAAAATGCTGTAGGAAATGCTGGCATAATAAATGTCCAATATATAAAACTATATAATCCGAAAACTCCTCCCACAATCATGCCAACTTGTTTTCCAAAAGTTAGCGCTGCGATTATCACAGGCACCATTGACAAAGTTGCTGCTATCGGTCCTAATGGTATAGTCCCTAGAGGTGTAAAACAAAATATAGTTTCAATCGCAATAATAAAACAAATTTTGAGTGTTGTTTTTAATTCCATAAACTTAACCTACATTCATGATACTTTGTCCAATGAATTCTCTTATTATAGAATGCCTTGGTATAGCATCTACACCTGCACCCAAGAAGTAATTCAATATCTTAATAAGTCGTCTTGCAACTCCGCCCACCTCTTCATCTTCAGACAAATCAAATAAGTAAGCTAAAACTTTATTTTTCAAAACGCTGAACTCATATATGAGAGCTGAGTTAAAATAGATATCTGCATTTTCTTGAAATGGGAAAATGGCTATCTCTTCTCCTCTTCTCACACTTGGCCATCTCTTCATAGTATCCTTCGCACTCACGCCTCTTGTACGCACATCCCTAACTATTCTTCTTATAAGCCTCAAATCCGAAGTTGCTATTCTGTTTGCATTGTCAATACTAACTTCAGTAAGAGCTGATATATATATCTTAAATACATCTTCAGGATCAAACATAGGTATGAGCTTAGGATTTAAGCAATGTATACCTTCTAGTATGATAATTTCATTGTTTTTAATTTGTAGGGTGTTACCGTGAAACTCTTTTATACCAACTTGGAAATTAAAAGTTGGCATTTGCACTTCTTTTCCATCCAACAAATCAGCAATCGTCTTATTTAAAAGTTCTATATCAACTGCATCAATGCTTTCAAAATCATATTCACCCTTTTCATCTTTTGGTGTGTCTTTTCTCGCTTTAAAAAAATTGTCGCTTGCTATAGGATGTGGTATCACATCTAAGGCCTGTAAATGATACATAAGCCTGTGAGAAAATGATGTCTTGCCACTACTTGAAGGGCCTGCAATAAACACTATTCGTTTTCCAGACGCTTTAACCACTTCGGCTATGTCTCCAATCTGTTTATCTTGATACGACTCAGTCATAACCACCAAATCATCAAAATGATTTCTAGCAATTTCTCTATTAAGTTTGCCAATGGTATTTATGTTGAGTTTTTTAGCCCAATCCGTAGAGGTATTTAAAGTACTAAAAGTCTTTTCACCTATCTCTCTTACAACTACATCCTTTTCATCATCTGTATCAGAGACTACAAGAAATACTCCTTTATAATATTGTACGAACTCAACATACTTTACAAAACTTGTATCATATAAAACTTCGCCATTAATATATCTCGCATAATCTCCTATAAATCTCAGATTGACCTTAGGTCTATAGCTGTAAGTAAAAAGAAGTTTCACGTCTTCTATCTCTTCTTTGTCAATTATGTCAAGAGCTTCCTTTTTTGTAAATGTTTCTTTTTTTATGACAAGAGCCTGATTAGACAGTTCTGCAAATTTTTCTTTTATATGTTCTATGTCTCTACCAGTTATATCTTTGCCATCAATTTCAAAATAATATGCATTCTTAATTCTAAATTTGAGTCCTGCCTTTGCATCAGATCCAAAAATATCTCTCATAACTTTTAGAAGCATAAATGTAGCAGTTCTCATGTAGGCATTCTTTACAACTTCATTATCATAATACAAGAACTCAATGTTTTCACCATCTTTTACATGCCTTCTAATTTCTTTTACTACGCCATTCGACTTCAAAAGGAAAGGCATCTTCTCGCCACCAAGATTATGCCTTTTTATCAGGTCATAGTAAGTTATTCTTTCATTAAACTCAATTATATTATTATTTATATTTATTTGTGCCATCTTTGTTTTCTTTGATCAGTAATCTTATAGCTTCTACTGCAGCTTTAATTGCTTTGTCAGTATCATGTGATACCGGGTTTGCAAGGCCTCTCTTTTCTCTTTCTTGGTTAGCTACTACATGAAGGACTGTGCCAACCTTTACCCCCAATGCACTTCCCACTACAAAGAGTGCTGCCGACTCCATCTCAGATGCCTTACATCCAAGTTTACACCAAGCCTCCCACTTATTTATAAGTTCATATGAAACTGGTGATTTCTCAGGACTATGTTGACCATAAAAACTATCCTTGCACTCAACAACACCTGTGTGATAATCATACTTTAAATTCTTTGACGCATCAACTAAGGCATTAGTAATTTCAAAATTAGACACTGCAGGCCATTCAATTGGAGCATACTCTTTTGATGTTCCTTCCATTCGTATTGCCCCAGTTGCTATTACAACATCATCTGACTTTACATCTATGTCCATGCCACCGCAGGTGCCAACTCTTATAAAGTATTTCGCACCGACTTTGGTTAGTTCTTCCATGGCAATGGCAGCACTTGGTCCACCTATACCTGTAGAGCAAACCGATACTTTGACACCATCAAGTGTGCCAGTATAAGTAATATACTCTCTATTATCTGCTATGAGTTTTGCATCGTCAAAGTATTTGGCAATTTTTTCACATCTCTTTGGATCTCCTGGTACAATCACATATTCTCCAACATCACCGGGTTTTAGTTTTATATGGTATTGTTCTCCAGCATCTGAATATATATTCTTGTTTTCCTTTGTCATCTGTGCCGCTCCCCCTAAAAACAGAATAGAAACTAACATTAAAACAATTGCACTAACTCTAATCTTTACTTATGCTACTCTTCTTCTTCGTTTGTCTGAACTTTATATTCCTTTGCCTCATATGTGATATTTTCAGGATTTACTTCAAAGCTGTCTTCTTCATTGTCAAAACTATCTTCTATCTCAGTAGAGATAGTTGTGTTTTGATATTTCTTCATACCTGTACCTGTTGGTATTGTACGACCAATGATAACATTTTCCTTAAGTCCTTCAAGTCTATCAATCTTTCCATTGATTGATGCTTCTGTAAGTACTCTTGTAGTCTCTTGGAATGATGCTGCTGACAAGAATGAATCAGTAGTAAGAGAGGCTTTAGTGATACCTTTTAGTTCTTCCTTACCTTTTGCTTCCTTCTTTCCTTCAGCGCGAAGTCTCTCATTCTCTTCCTCAAACTCAACTATATCAACTGCTGTATCAGGTAAGAATTTACTATCTCCTGCATCAAGGATAAGCATCTTTCTAAGCATTTGACGAACTATCATCTCTATGTGCTTATCATTTATCTCAACACCTTGTAATCTATAAACTTTTTGAACTTCTTTTAATAAGTAATCTTGAACTTTTCTCACGCCTTGAATATTTAATATATCATGTGGGTCTATAGAACCTTCGGTAAGTGGGTCACCCGCATTTACCATATCGCCATCTTTAACTTTTAATAAAGATCCAAATGGGATAAGATATGGTTTTGCATTTAATGACAACTTATCCGGTCCAAGAATTTGAA
>JAFXWR010000340.1 GCA_017542725.1 Lachnospiraceae bacterium
ATAAATATTTCTTTGCATAGCTCCTATGTCAGGAGATATTATAGCTAAGTTTTCTTTGTCAATTTTTATATCATCATATTTATTTACTATTGCATTTATAAATTGATAATAACAACTTAGTGAATCGAAACTTGAAAGTGGTATAGCATTCATAACTCTTGGGTCATGAGCATCTACTGTCAAAATATTTGATACGCCAAGACTAGTAAGTTCTTGTAGCATCACAGCGCAGTCGAGTGATTCTCTCTTAGTTCTCTTATGCTGTCTTGATTCATATAGGAAAGGCATTATTACATTAATTCTTTTTGCCTTTCCATTTGCTGCTGCTATTACTCTCTTTAAATCTTGGTAGTGATCATCTGGCGACATGTGATTTTCAAATCCAAACATATTATAAGTCTCAGAATAATTTACTACATCAATTATTATAAAAATGTCAGCGCCACGTATTGTACCATTTATAACACACTTTGCCTCACCAGAACCAAATCTATCTATCTCTGGCTCAAGTATATAAGAATCCTTTATAAAATCATCAGCAAATACATCATAAACTTTATTTTGAACTAACAATTTTCTCCACTCAAGTATAAAGTCATTTATCTTTTGAGTGAATTTCATAGTTCCCTTAAGCGGCATCAAAAGCAAAGACCCTATTGGAAATTCTCCAAGATATTTACTTTGAAGTTCATTAGATGTTGACATTTTTTAACCTCCTTAAATCATCGCCA
The DNA here is from genome assembly GCA_017542725.1 of Lachnospiraceae bacterium. Next base: position 732 of record JAFXWR010000340.1, read on the forward strand.
TAAAGATATTCATTATCATAAGCATTTACCAATCTTGAATAAGTTGAACTTAGATAATTACTTTCTATCTGATCTGGCATAAGGTTAGTAGTAATTATTGTCGACTTCTTATCATTTAATCTTTTATCAATTATATAATTAATTTCTGTATTCGTATAATCAGTAATTCTCTCAGTACCTAAGTCATCAAGTATAAATAAATCACATGCAACTGCATAATACTTTAGTGGCTCGCCTTCATAATCTGGCTTTAGAGAATTAAGATATTCATTTACATTGACATATAACACTGACTTATTTTTCTTTAAAGCCTCAGCACCCATACATCTTGCGAGGAATGTTTTTCCAGTCCCAGTAGGTCCTATAAGTAAAAGGCTAAAAGGATTTTTACTCATGCCTTCAACATCACTTTTAAACTTCTTGATTAGAGTTTCCATAAGTTGCTTATAGGTAGTTCCGTTATACTCAAGCCCACTTTGGTTATAAAAACTCATGTCAAGGTTGTCGAAATTATCATCTTTTATATAATTCTTAAAATGAGAAATATTGTCAAATAATTCTATCTCTTTTTGCACAAAACAAGAGCACTTATGACCATCCACATATCCAGTATCCTTGCACTTATCGCATACATACTTGAGTTCCTTATAATCGTCAATAATTTTGTGCTCTTTTATATAAGTATTTCTTTCTAATTGTATACTGTCTAATTGTTTTTCAAGTTCATCAATTGGCTTATTTTCAATTCTTGCCATTCCTATCTTGGTATAGAGCTTTATAATACTTAAGTCCAATTCTTTTAGCTTAGGGTTCTTTTCATAAATCTCATTTTTTTTATCTTCATAACTTAAGTAATCACCCTGTCTAATGTATTCATATTCTCTTTTTATGTCTTCGTAGCTTTTTATCAACTTCTTTCCCTCTAACTATGAATTTATCTTACTCTTAAGCACAGAATTCATAAACATCTTATTGTACTCATTTCTATCTATTATATTTACTTTCTTCTTAGTCTTTTGCTTTGATGACTTTTCAAAACCTTCTGTAAACTTCTTCGCATCATCTGCAGTCTTTATCTTCTGCTCATACCATGACTCTGCAACAGCTGCCATATATTTTGCGTTTCTTTGATCTTTGTTTGCACAGTACTCTAAGAGATACTGTATGAGACCTTCATCAAAACCATACTCATTATAGCATTTTGCTATGAGAGTCTGTTGTCTCTCTGACATTGTCTGACCAAGTAGTTTTTCAGCTTGGAAAAGTAGGTCGCTTTCTATATCTTCATAGTTCTTTTTATTTTTATTTATCAATTCATTTTTCTTGGTTTGAAAGTCTACGAGATTGTCTGCTTTTTCATTCTTTACTTTTTTCTCTTCTCTATCATATATCAAGCACTCTTTTTTAATTAGTTTCTTTCTAATCCAATATTTAAGTGCCTTTACTACTTCCTCTTCAGTAAGAACCAATTCATCTGAAACTTCAGTAACTGTATATCCTTCCTTTATTCCCTTCCACAAATAGAAAAGGAAAACTTTTATAAACTCTGCTGGAGCATCAGCTAAATATTTATCTAAAAACTCATTTGATATGATAGTTACATTACTGCCATATAAGCTTTCATATAGTTCTTCCATTCCCATTCTCCCCCTTTAACTTGCCAGCAGAATATAACACAAGTTTGAACCATTTGTAATAACTATATAAACAACTTTATAACAAAATATTTTAAAAATGTTTATTACTTTTTTTAATTAAAAAATAAATAATTCATACATATTATTTTTATTATAGACGACTTGTCTAAAAATTTGCTATTCCCTTATTAAATCAATAATTTTATATACATCGCCAGCACCCATTGTGACTACAATGTCGCCTGATGTTGCATTTTTCGAAACATATTCAGAAATCTCCCCAAAAGTTTCAAAATATTCGCATAAATTATTTTTATTATTTTTATCGGATTTTATTTTTTCACTTATATCCCTAGAACTTACTACTCCTAAGTCTTTTTCTCTTGCAGGATAAATTTTAGCAAGGATCACGATCGGCGTACTTCCCAAAACTCTTACAAAATCATCAAAAAGCGCCTTTGTTCTTGTAAATGTATGCGGCTGAAATATAAGATACAAATTATTGTATTTGATTTCTTTAAGGGCTTTTAAACTTGCCTCTATCTCAGTTGGGTGATGAGCATAATCATCAATATAGGTTACACCATTCACAACTTTTTTAACCTCAAGTCTTCTTCTCGCGCCTTTAAAATCTTCCAAACTATTTTTAATTTCTTCAAAACTTATTCCAAAATCCATGAGCACTGCAAGTCCTGCGAGAAAATTAAGTGCATTATGCTTCCCAATAAGTCTCTGTCTCATCCTTCCTATAAACTTTTTATCATGATAGACATCAAAAGACTGATAATGTTTTTCATCATAGCTTACATTGTCAAAATAATAATCTGCGCTATCGTCACTACCATAAGTTATAACTCTTATATTCGCATCTTTCACAAGTGCATCTATATTTTCTATTCTATTATTAATTACTAAGAGTCCACCCTCAGGCAATAACTCGATAAATTTTTTAAATGACCTTCTTATATCATCTAAATCTTTAAAGAAATCTAAATGATCTTCCTCTATATTTGTAACTACCTCTACACTTGGACAAAAATCTAAAAAACTATTTGTATATTCGCATGCTTCAGCTACAAACAAGTCTTCACCGCCTATGTGATAATTTCCACCTATCTCATCTACTATTCCACCAACATTTATAGTTGGGTTTAATCCTTTGTCAAGCATTACCTTTGAAATTATAGAAGTAGTAGTTGTCTTTCCATGTGTTCCTGCGACGCAGATTCTTCTATCATAATTAGCCATAATCTCGCCCAAGATGCTTGACCTTGAGACTAGTTTTATTCCGAGTTCTTTTGCAGCAATTATTTCCTCATTATCATCATGTATTGCCTTGGAATATACTACCATATCTAAGTCTTTAGTGATGTTTTCTCTTTTATGCCCCAAAAATATCGTTATGCCTTTTTTCTCTAATGCCTTCACATTGTCATTTTCACTTAGGTCAGAACCTGTTATAGTGAAGCCATTCTTAAGCAAAATAAGTGCTATGGCACTCATTGATATGCCACCAATACCTATAAAATGAACTTTCAATTTTTTATTTAAATCAAATATTTTCATATTATAATCTCTTGTCACTCTTTCTTGCTATTCCCATAAATATTTCTTGCAAAATCTGAACTATTATGACTAATAAAACAACCGTGATGAGCATTACATCTTGGTTGTATCTATAGTATCCATATCTTATAGCTACATCTCCAAGTCCACCTCCACCTACTGCACCCGCCATAGCACTATATCCTAAAATAGTAGTTATTGATATGGCCGCACCTATTAAAAGTGAAGGCTTAGATTCAGAGAGAAGTACTTTTCTTATAATTTGGAAATTTGTTGCCCCCATAGATTTTGCTGCCTCAATAACGCCTAAATCAACTTCCTTAAGAGATGACTCTACCATTCTTGCTATGTATGGGCTTGCAGAAATTACAAGTGGTGGTATGACTGCCTTAGCGCCAATAGTCGAACCAACTATCGCTTTTGTCACGGGCAAAACCAAAATCAAAAGTATCAAAAATGGTATTGACCTAAATATATTTACGATTAGTGATAATACATTATATACACCTGCATTTGGTGTGAGACCATCTTTCGCTGTTGAATACAAAAGCACTCCAAGCGGAATTCCTATCATATAAGAAATCAAAGATGACACAAATGTCATGAAAAAAGTTTCAGCTATTGCTGTCGTATATAGAGATATATTTATTGCTACAAACATTATACCACCTCCCAATATGTCACTGCATTTTCATCCAGATATTCTTTGATTTGATATTGAATTTTTTTGTCATCTGGCATTTCTATTATAAGCTGCCCTACGACCTTTCCTTCTAAGACTTTGGTGTTTGCGTACATTATACTTACTGGCATGCCGATCTTAAGTATCATATTTGCAAGTATTGGTTTATCTGTTATAGAGCCGTCGAATGCAAGTCTCAAATAAGTCTTGTCATCAAGTTTTACAAACTCTTCTTCTTTATTAATAGTAGCTCCAAATATGAGTTTCTTTCCTATACTTGACTTAGGCGCCTTAAATACTTCTTTTACATTTCCCATCTCAGCAACTCTACTATTTTCAAGAATAGCAACCCTATCACAAATACTTTCAATTACTGACATCTGGTGAGTTATAATAACCACCGTTACTCCAAATTCATTATTTATTTTTTTCAAAAGATCTAATATCTGCTTTGTAGTTTTTGGATCAAGAGCTGATGTAGCTTCATCACACAAGAGAACTTTTGGGTTTGTCGCAAGTGCTCTTGCAATTGCCACCCTCTGCTTTTGACCTCCAGAAAGTTTACTAGGATATTCTTTTTCCTTTTCACTCAAATCTACTAACTTAAGCAACTCTCTTGCTCTATCTATAGCCTTGCTTCTATCTACCCCTGATATCTCAAGAGGAAACATTACATTTTTGAGGACATTAACTTGCTCAAGCAAATTAAAGTTTTGAAATATCATTCCTATCTCTTTTCTCACCTGCCTTAATTCATCATCTTTAAGTTCGCCAAGGCTCTTTCCTTCAAACAAAACTTTACCTTCACTTGGTTTCTCAAGAAAATTTATCATACGAACAAGCGTGGACTTGCCAGCACCAGAAAGTCCGATAATGCCAAATATCTCACCCTTTTCAATGTCAATGTTAATATCCTGCAGTGCCGTAACCTCGACTGCTTGGTTATTAAAGATCTTCTTAAGATTTTTGATTTCTATAATAGCCATATATACTCCTGCGGGCTTACAAAGCTTGCCCATACAATGTGGTCATTTTTTATTAATTCTTAGAAAACTCCTGTAACTTTAAATTTTTATTTCGCTCTAGTACCATTTTGATACTCCAATCATGTGCGAAAAGTAACAGCGGTCTATCCTTCATGTCGCTGACTATCTTCATGTCAGAAGTTCCTGATATCTCATTTAGTTTTATTTCTGTATAATTCTCAATCCATCTTATATACTCATATGGTAAGATATCAAGTTTCACATCTACATTGTACTCATTTTTTAGTCTATATGTTAATACTTCAAACTGAAGTTCTCCTACAACTCCGACAATTATTTCTTCCATACCACTATTCACATCATGAAAAATCTGTATCGCACCTTCAAGCGCTATCTGCTCAATACCTTTTACAAATTGTTTTCTCTTCATAGTGTCAACTTGTTTGCATCTAGCAAAATGTTCTGGTGCAAATGTGGGTATGCCTTCATAAAGTAATTTATCATTTTTTGCCGAGATAGTCTCTCCTATGGAAAATATTCCTGGGTCATAAAGTCCTATTATATCTCCAGCATAGGCCTCATCAACTATCTTTCTTTCTGATGCGAACACAAGATCAGCTTGGTTTAGTCTTATTTTTCTTTTTGCCACATTTATATTTACATCAATACCTTTTTCAAACTTACCAGAGCATATTCTCATAAATGCAATTCTATCCCTATGTGCCTTATTCATATTTGCCTGTATTTTAAATACAAAACCTGTAAAGTCATCTGAGGTAGGTTCAATCTCTCCGAGATTACTCGTTCTTTTTAATGGTGGCAGAGTCATATCTATAAATGCATCTAAGAATTCACCGACTCCAAAATTCGATAGTGCTGATCCAAAAAATACCGGAGTGAGTTCACCACTATCTACTTTTTCTTTATCAAATGATTCAGTAGCTCCATCAAGCAAGTCCAAATCTTCCTTAAGCTTAGTTATATATTGTTCGCCTATCACTTTATTTATAGTTTCTAAATCATCTATAGAATACTTGCTTGTTTCAAGTTCCTTTGCCCCTGAATCTTTAGCCACATAGGTGGTTATCATCTTGTCTCTTCTATCATATATTCCTTTAAATGTCTTTCCACAGCTAATAGGATAATTTATAGGACATACTTTTATGCCAAGAACTTTTTCTATCTCATCTAAAAGTTCAAATATATCTTTTGCCTCTCTATCAAGCTTATTTATAAAAGTAAATATAGGTATATGCCTCATAGTACATACCTTAAAAAGTTTTATAGTCTGTGGCTCTACTCCCTTTGCAGAATCTATAACCATGACTGCCTGGTCAGCTGCCATAAGAGTTCTATATGTGTCTTCAGAAAAGTCCTGGTGCCCAGGCGTATCAAGTATATTAATACATTTCCCTTTATATTCAAATTGCATTGCAGAAGAGGTAACCGATATACCTCTTTCCTTTTCTATTTCCATCCAGTCAGATGTAGCCATTCTCTTTGCTTTCCTACCTTTTACAGTTCCAGCAAGGTTAATAGCACCCCCATAAAGCAAAAACTTTTCTGTGAGTGTGGTTTTACCTGCGTCAGGGTGACTGATTATCTCAAAGGTTCTTCTTCTATTTATTTCTTCATCAAACATCTTTCTAATCCTTATCTATAAAATAATAGTCGCCGTAGTAGGCGACTATAAAATTATAATGCTATCCTGTAAAAATTACTTTTTGTTAATATTGTCTGTTATAAAACTTGGTAACAAGTCCTTTGAATCATTTGCTTTTTTATTGAAACCAATCTTGCTCAGATCAACATTTAAACTATCAAGACTTACAGAATCACTTGAAGGCCCAACCGTATCTTTAACTTCTTGACTTTGTTTTTTCTTTGGACTAAAGAAAAAGCTACTTGGTGACTCTTCTTGTGGTGCAGGCTGTGGTCTGATCTGCTCCTTACTATAGGCAGGAACTGCTGGACTTATATACTGACTATTATAATTAAAATTTTGTGTAGGTCTATATGTTGGATATGTATTTACAGTATCTCTGATACCTGTAGCAATCAATGTAACTGTAACCGCATCTTTTAAATTTGCATCCTCTCTTGCTCCAAAAATTATATTTGCATCTGTGCTTATCTTTGGTTCCATCTCTCTCATCGCAGCATCTACATCTATAAGCGATACATCTCCACATATACTTACTATAAGATCGGTCGCGCCTTCAATAGTTGTATCAAGAAGTGGTGACTCCATTGCTTTCTTAATTGCTTGACTTACTCTATTTTCACCTTGACCTTCGCCTACAGAAATATGTGCAAGCCCTTTTCCTCTCATTACAGTAGCAACATCTGCAAAGTCAAGATTAACAAGTGCAGGTAAATTTATAAGATCAGTAATTCCTCTTATACTTTGTTTCAATATCTCATCTGCTTTTGCAAATGCTTCTTTAAATCCATCCTTCACATCAACAATGTTCAATAACTTGTCATTTGCAATACTTATAAGTGTATCAACATTTGGATATAATTTATTTATACCAGCAAGTGCTCTTTGCATACGAACCTTGCCTTCAAATCTAAAAGGTTTAGTTACTACAGCAACTGTGAGTATTCCTTCTTCCTTAGCTATACTTGCAACTATAGGAGCAGCTCCAGTTCCTGTACCTCCACCCATACCGCATGTAATGAAAACCATATCAGCTTTTTTCTGAGTCTCAGTTTCACGAAGAATTGCGCGAATTGCTTCTTTAGATTCATTTGCAGCGCTTTCTCCAATTTCAGGTATTGCACCACATCCTCTACCACCAGTGATTTTTTCTCCAATAGTAACTCGCTTTGAAGCACGACAATGTCTCAAATCTTGTATATCAGTGTTAACTCCTACAAATTCTACACCTTTAACACCATCATCAATCATACGATTAACTGCATTATTTCCTGCTCCACCAATACCTAAAACTACAATCCTTGCTACAGGATCATATATATTTTCTTGTATAGGCGCTACAGGTCTATTATTAGGGTATGTCTCAAATGTATTCATTCTAACCCTCCTAGGTATAATTCATTACATATTTTATATATTTTAATACATATTACTTAATTATACAAGTATTTTTAATTCGCTTTTTTGAATATATACTGCTCATCAAGCATATTTTCCCTAGCATTTGACAAATCCAATGTCCCTTTTAGATGCGATATATTGGGGTATATATCATTCAGCCTCAAAAGCTTTGTTTACATATTGTCAATATTTCCCATATATACAACAATATTGTCAATATATATGTAAAACTCTTCTTCCTGCCTTATCTCAAGCAATTCAGCACTGAGATGTTGCTCTTTTAGGAAACTAGTAATATTTAAAATCGCCTTTAATGTCTTAGCGTTTGAAATTTCAATTTTAGAGCCTTTTTCATAATTTTTAAAACTAACACCTATAACTTCTATTATGCCAGGCTTCCGTTCTTCCGTCATCTCGTTTATGACGCCATTTTTATCAAAATAGACATTCTTTATATCCCTCTTTATAAATGCAATTGGCGGGTTCTCTTTTACTGTAACAACTATATTAAAAGGAGTAATCCACTTAATATCATAAGAATCCACTAGTAATATATCTTTCTTCTTTTCAAATTTGGATTTTATAAAAAATACTAAACTAATTCTATCCACATCACTATCAAAAAGTGAAGTAACTATTTCTGTATCACTAACATTATTATTTCCAACTATATCAATATTTCTAATTTTAACATTGATTATAATGTTAAAGCAAATAATCACAACAAGTAATGCTATTAAAATTTTAATTGCATTTTTCATTCGTTCTCTATCTTTTCAAATCTTACTACAGACATCACTATTCCTATTTCTATAAATAATACAATAAGTGATGAACCTCCATAGCTCACAAATGGAAGTGTAACTCCAGTATTTGGTATGAGATTCGTCACAACTCCTATATTTAGTATTACCTGTGTTGCTATATGTACTCCTATTCCAAATGTCAAAAGCATTGAGTTTAAATTTTTTTGTCTAAAACTTATGGCAAATATTCTATAAATCAAAATCACATATAATATGAAAAATAGTCCTGCGCCTATGATTCCAAGTTCTTCACACAAGATAGTAAAGATCATATCATTTTGTGCTTCCGGTATTATTGCTTTTTGTATAGAACTCAAATATCCTCTTCCACTTATTCTTCCAGAACCTATGGCATATAGTCCTTGCATGGTTTGATATGCAATATCTGGATAGTTTTCAGGATCCTTCCATGCAAATATTCTTCCAACCTGATAAGTTTTTAAGAGTCCTGCAGTTTGCAAAACCTTAGACATAGGATATGCAAAAATATAAAACAATACTATAAGTGTTATCATGAATATAAAAATCAATTTCTTTTTAGATACTATGAAAATCATTGAAGTTGCAATTATAAATAATATAATTCCGGTCGACAAGTTGCTGAGTGCAATTACAAATGTCGGTGCATATGCAACCATTACCACTCTTAAAAAATTATCTTTTTTATCAAAGTCTCCCCTTATCTCTGTCAATACTTTTGCAAGATACACAATCATTGCAAGCTTCATAAGTTCTGAAGGCTGAAATATTATTCCTCTAAGCATGATCCATCTACTTGAACCTCTGCTTATCCTTCCAGCAAAAGCAGTCATCACAACGAGCATGAGACATCCTAAGAATACATACTTTGAGAAACTACTATACAATTTATATGGGATAAAAGAAAAAAGTAAAGCTAACATTAGCCCTACTCCACAAAATGCAGCCTGCCTAATAAATAGGTAGTATGAATTGTCATATATCCTACTAGCCGACACAGAAGATGCAGAGTATAATACTATCAATCCAAACACTACCAAAAATATTACACAAGTGAATATAGTATATTCAAATTTTTTTGTCTTAACTTCTGTCATTTTAGACTCATTACTTTTTCTTTAAACTTTTCTCCTCTATCCTCATAACTCTTAAACATATCAAATGAAGAACAAGCCGGAGACAATAATACATTGTCACCCACATTTGAATAGCTATTCGCTATGTCTACCGCCTCTTCTAAACTATCAGCAAATATCAAACTATTATAATTTAAAGCCCTTGCCTTTACTGCTATCTTCTTTTTTGCTTCACCTATAAGTATCATATATCTAACTTTTTCTTTGACTTTCATAATGAAATCACCATAGTCTATCCCCTTATCTCTGCCACCAGCTATAAGTAATATTTTTCCCTTCATAGCATCTATGGCCTTTATAGCAGCATCTGGGTTTGTTGCCTTAGAGTCATTAAAATACTTTACACCGTTCTTTTCTCTCACAAACTCAATTCTATGTTCAAGCCCTGC
>JAFXWR010000341.1 GCA_017542725.1 Lachnospiraceae bacterium
AAGTTTGACTTAAATGATTTTAGAGACTCTCTCTGCATGGGAGCTGTGGACCTATCACAGACAACTGATTTAACATGTGCTAAGGTCCTACTTATGAAACCGAACAATAATCGAAAATATATATGCACTAAATACTTTATACCTGAGTCAAAACTTAAAGATGACAAAAATGATTGGTCTGCAGGTGCAAGATATGAGGAATGGGCAAAAGATGGATTTATAACAGTGTGCGAAGGCAATGACGTAGTTCTTTCACAAGTTGCTGACTGGTTTTGGAGTCTATATGAATTATATGGCATAAGATTATATAAATGTGGTTATGACCAAAAGTTCTCAAAAGAATGGATCCACAGAATGAATGATTACGGCTTTACTGAAACTGGTGAAAATAAGGACTTAGTAGTAATCTTACAGAATGCACAGACTCTTTCAAATGCTATGAAGCTTACTGAAGCCGACTTGAAGAACAAATATGTATTTTATAACAATAATCCAGTAGATAAATGGTGCTTTGAAAATGCAGGCATAAAAATAGATAACAATGATATGGCACTATGTGTCAAAAAAGAAAAGAATAAAAGAATAGATGGGACAGTCACTTTGATAATTTTATATGAGATGTATAGAAGATATAGAACCGAGTTTATGCAGTATATCGAAAGTATGCAAAAAGAGGGTTAAGAATGAGTTTTTTTGATAAATTAAAAAACATATTTAAAGGCAGGACTATAAATGCAATTTCAATAAGCAATGGCACTATGCCGATATATAGTCAGTATGGTCAAAATATATTTGCAAGTGATGTGGTCATGCAAGCGGTTAATTGCATAATATCTGAGCTTGTGAAATTAAAGCCAACTCATATAAAGAAAATTGATACGGACATATCGCCTCAAAATAGTAGCATACAAAATGTCTTAGATTATCCAAATGAACTAATGACTACAGCCGATTTCATAGAAAAAGTAATGTGGAACTATTACTTTAACTCTAATAGTTTTATCATTCCTAAATTCTATGTATGGAAAGATAAAGACACAGGAAAAATCAAAAGACATTATGAGGCACTATACCCAGTTCGTCCATCAGAGGTTGACTTTTTACAAGATGCGAGCGAAAGATATTTTGTAAAAATGCATTTTCCAAATAATGTCCAAGTAACATTTCATTATGAGGACATAATACACTTAAGAAGAGAGTTCAGCGTAGATGACTTCATGGGTGGTAATGCAAATGGTCAGCCAAATAATAAGGGACTTGAAAAGACACTTGACTTAAATGAAAAATTGCTTGATAGCATTGCTGTTAGTCTTAATGCATCAACTAAAATTAATGGCATCGTTAAAATCAAAACATTCTTAAAAGATGAAGATTTAGAAAAGTCAATATCTGATTTTAATAAATTACTTGATAACAATAAAGGAGGTCTATTACCGCTCGACATTTCTACAGACTATGTACCGCTGGATAAAGATGTAAAGTTAGTAGACCAGAAGACACTTGATTTTATAGATTCAAAAATACTCAGAAACTTTGGCATACCGCTCCCAATACTTACTGGAGATTATACAAAAGAGCAGTATGAGGCATTCTACCAAAAAGCAATTGAACCTATAGTTATAAAACTGAGTCAGTCG
>JAFXWR010000342.1 GCA_017542725.1 Lachnospiraceae bacterium
TATAATTATATTATATAATATATAAAAATTAATAGACTCCTTTAAGTCACGAATATTGAATAACTAAATGTCACAATGTCACAATGTCACAATATCGCTCTTTAGCGTATTTTCCTACGATTTGGTAGTTTGAAAATAAATTTGTATTTTTGCACAGATTATCTACTACTACTCAGAATATGACAATAGATTTAATCTTTCGATATAAGTTTATTTTACTCTCACTCCTCTTGGTGTTTGTAGTCTCTTCATGCAGTAAAGATGAAGATGCAGAATATAACATAGAAGACCTATATGAAGAGTCAAAGACCTTACAATATCAGACTGCTGATAGTGTAGAAGCCTTTACATATAAATTCTATTGGTATCTGGAAGCGCACCCTGATGCCCAAGACCACCCTGACTATTCGAAGATAGATGAAAAGATAGAACAATGCACATCAGGTGCAAAAATAAAAATCAACTCAGATTGGGATGGAGAGACGCATTTGGAATACTAAGAATCACTCTCATTAGACACAGTTCTGCTGTGATAAATGACTTTTTCAAATAAAAAGTTAATTGTAAATGTCACCTTTCTGGGTCGTGAGATTAGTCAAGGTTTTAAAAAGAAAATTAGAAAAAAAGATATATGGCTGTACCAACATTTCAAAAATTTCTATATCCCTTTCTCCTTGCCACTAATAGTAAGGATGTTGTTACTAGGGAAGAAGTAAGGCAATTTATAGTTGACTATTTCCAGTTGACTGAAGATGATTGTAATATTCGAACTAAAAGTGGTAATGCTACTCAGGTTACTGACAAGATGAGTTGGAGTTTACAATACCTTCGTCGTGCCTTGATGATAGAACTTCCAGAAAAAGCTAAATATAAAATAACCCAGCGTGGCAAAGACTATTTAGCCTCTCATACTTCACTTAACAAACAAGATTTGATGCAGTATGAGGAGTTTGTTGCTTTTGCAAATGGTACTTCTTCAACAAAGGCTAGTGATGAATCAAACAAAAAGATTGAAATATCAGGTTCTGATGACTTGACACCTACAGAACAATTAGAGCAAGCATACCACAGCATTGTAGATGACTTAGCTGCTGATTTGTTGCAGAAGGTATTAGAGCAATCACCATATTTCTTTGAACATTTGGTTGTAGATTTGTTAGTAAAGATGGGATATGGAGGCTCTTTTGCAAATTCTGCTCATGTTACCCAATATGTTCATGATGATGGTATTGATGGAATTATATATGAAGACAAATTGGGACTTGATAAAATTTATATCCAAGCAAAGAGATATAAGTTTGACAATACAGTAGGTAAACCTCAAATACAACAATTCTCTGGAGCCCTTGATGAACAAAAAGCAACAAAGGGTGTATATATCACTACAAGTTCTTATAGTAAAGAAGCACGTACTTATGTTGAGAAACTGAATAAGAAAATTGTGCTTATAGATGGTCAGGAACTTGCTCGATATATGATAGAGTACAATGTTGGTGTAAGCACTAAACAAGTATATGAGGTTAAGAAGATAGATTCAGATTATTTTGAAGAGTAAAAAAACTAACATTCTTACCCCCTTGTTTGGGCGTGAAGTTCGGTAAGGTATTAAATATGATAGAAATATGATAGTTGGAAGAACAAAAAGTGCAGATGGTGGATTTAGAAGAATTCCTGTTAGACATACTCATATAGTTGATGAAAAAACAAGGCTGGAATTAGTAGAGTATCTAAAGGGTGTAATCTATGAAAAATGTAAAGAAGTAGATGACTGGGTCGGATATCGTGATCTGTTCCCCAATATACCTGAGGACTTAGTGAACACCCCTCTAAACATACTTTGGAATATATGTTGTGAAAAATTTAAAGATGATCCGGATTCAATAATTATAAATATTTCAAAGTATCTTGGTATGTTAGTTCGTGAAGCAGTGTATTATAGTGAGCAATGCTATTTGGAACAAATGAGACTTTCAATTAGAACATATCGTTTAGGAACAAAAGAATATGAAGAACAATATATTAGAAATAATAGATATAATCTGATAAATGGTAACAAAGAATAAATTTGGACAATATTTTACCATAGATCTAATTGCTGATTTTATGGTTTCATTAATATCACATGCAAAAGATAGCAAAGTACTTGAACCCTCATGTGGAAAAGGTGTGTTTTTGGATAAATTAGTTGCTCAAGGATTTAAAAATTTAATGGCTTATGAAATAGATACTACATTAGGTGCAAAATATGATTTCATTAAATTTATGAGTTTCTTGAGTGTTCCCGTTTCAGAAAAATATGATGTTGTTATAGGTAATCCGCCTTATATTAGATGGAAAAATTTAGAAGAAGAACTGAAGAAAGAATTAGAATCAAATTCTCTTTGGAATAAATATTTTAATAGTTTATGTGACTATTTGTTTATATTTATACTAAAAAGTATTGAACACCTTGAAAATAATGGTGAATTGATTTTTATCTGTACAGAGTATTGGATGAATACGACCCATTCTGTAACTCTAAGAAATTATATGTGTCAGAATGGGTACTTTACAGAAATTTACCATTTCAAAGAAGCTCCATTATTTGAAAAAGTTACAGCATCTTTTATTATCTTTAAATTTGTGAAATCTAAAGAAAAGAAAGATACTATTACGCTATATCAATATAACAAGGAAAAGGGGTTACCAACAAAGGAAGAATTATATTCAAGAAGTTGTTTTAATAAAATTTCCATTCCTCATTTTTGCGTAAATAGTAGATGGAGACTTGCTACAAAAGAAGTACAAGAAAAACTAAATAAATTTGAAAATTCGTGTAGCAAATTAAATAACACAATCTTTAAGGAAGAAAATGATTTATATCGTATAGGGGATTATTGTGATATAGGTAATGGGATGGTTTCTGGCTTAGATTCTGCTTTTCAAATATCGGACACTGATAATTTAAATACAGATGAGCAAGGAGTTTTAATAGACGTATATAAAGCAAAAGACTTAAATTCTTACATAAATACTGGTGTAACAAAATACATTTTTATTCAAGAAAATATAAAAGAAGAGGAGTTTGAAAAAAAATATCCTCATTTTGTAGAACATTTTAAACCTAATAGAGAAAAATTAGCTTGGAGATATAGTTATAACCGCATTATTCCATATTGGGAGTTTGTATTTCCTCGCAACCAAAAATTATTTGAGAGAAAGGAACCTCGGATATTCATTCCTTGTAAAGAAAGAATTTCCAACAAAAATTATTTTAGATTTTGTTATGCTCCTTATGGTTGTTATCCTACACAAGATGTAACTGCAATTTTTAGAAAAAAAGATTGTAAGGAATCTTTAGAATACATTTTAGCTTATCTTAATAATGAAAGAGTCTTTAGTTGGTTAAGTCTAAATGGTATAGTTAAAGGCGCTATAGTAGAATTCTCGGAGGCGCCAATTGCAAGTATACCATTCCGCCCCATAAATTGGGAATCAAAAAAAGAAGTAGAGATTCATAATCAAATAACAGAAGAAGTAAAAAAATACTTATCAGATAAATCGTCAAAACATACAGAGAATATTAATAGTCTTTTTAATTTATTATTACAATGAGCAGGATTAATTTTTCAAATTTGGTTGTAAGCATGAAAAACCAAACAGTGGAAAGACCAAATAAGGCATCTTCCGGTACTTTATCAGGTCATGCAGCAGGTGAACCATTCGAAAAAAATGTATATCACAAGTTAAAAGAACAATATCCAACCAAAATATTTAAACAATATGAATACTTAAATGATTTATATCTTCGTCATCCCAAACACATCACTTTAGAGCAAAGATATGCTTTACTTGATTCTCCTACAGCTTTGTTTTTATTAAGTAGAGGAGATAAAGCCACAAAGGAATGGTCTCCAACAAGCATTTTTGAAGAGAAACAAAATGATACAGCAGATATTTTGTTCTATGAAGAAGGATATTATGATATTATAGATGTCAAAACTAGAAATAAAAGTAAGGCGGCAATGGCTCCTAATATCATTTCAGCATACAAATTAGCTAGAATGTGTGCTCTTATGATAGATAATGAAGAATATAATAATATTAATATCGATTATGTCGAGATTGATTGGGTTGAACAAGGTGGAAATCTAAAGTGTATTGATGCTCATCATGGTGATTTGTTTAAGTCAAACCCTGAAACATTGTATATAAATTGGGCTGCTGCCATGCAGATTCAGTTCCATGTTTCTGATTTAGACCAATCATGGAAAGGGACAAGAGAAGAATGGGCAAGACACTATTTGAAAGTCTTTGTTAAAAGTGCAGAAGCAAGATGTCAAAAAATGCGTGATACTTATGTAACACCATTCTTAAAATATATAAAGGACTAAACCACAGCTCACCTACGGGGTGGGCTTTTTTTATGTGGAAGGTAGATATAAAAATA
>JAFXWR010000343.1 GCA_017542725.1 Lachnospiraceae bacterium
AAAAGCATCATAGAAATCCCCTGCTTGACTTCCATTTAACAGTTTCTTTTTCTGCTCTTTTTCCATGGTTCCACAATAAGCCTCAAGCGTAGGCTTTATGCTGATTTCCCATAGAATCTTTTTTGCTATATCCTTTCTTGTAAGCGCAAATAATACTCTCTTAAGTCCTGTGCACAGTTCTTCTTTCATATTGAGAGAATAAATCATAACAACAAGGCCTACAAAATAATTTAGTATCGCTCTAAAGCTTATAGCAAATCCAGTGAAGAGGCTTGACATTATCGCACTATAATTAATTTTATTTGTATCTTCCATCATGCCAGCAATTGATTTTTCAATTTGTTGTAATAATTGCTGAGTCATATTATTATTTGAATTTAACTCTATGCCTTCGATAGCACTTCTTATTCCTGCAAGATACCCACCTACACGACTAAGAAAGCTAGTAATTGAATTATAAAGTTGTGGGACAAATAAGAAAACTAAGCCAACACTCAAGCCAATAACAATCACTGTGCAAACAACCGTAGATATAAGTTTAGAAAACTTTGCTAAATTGCGGTCCTTACCATTTGAAATTTTTTCATCAATTATATCGTATAATGGCGACATAACAAATGTAAAAACCCATCCAAGTATAATTGGAGTGAGTATTTCGGCAAGTCTAGTAATAAAACTTCCTATTTTATCCAAATTCATAAATAGGAATATTATTAGCACAACAATGACAGCAAGCAAAATTATCTGCTTTGTCAAATGCTCTTTAAGTAAGTCCCCTACAGGATTTTCTATCTTTTCGAACTTCTCATCCTTAAAGAATTTCATCCCACTATGTTGAAGCATCTCTTCAGCTTCTGGACTTACATTATAATTTGGTTTTGTTTTACTCTTTTTCGCCATTTTTTTACTTTACATATAAAATCACAGCCACTAAATATTGTGGCTTATTTTCTCATATTATACCAAATTTATCATATTTTTTCAATTAAAAAAAGCCCGTATTTTCGGGCTTTTAAATCTTAAATTGATATACCAAAAACAAAATATAGATACCAATCAGTGCCACTCCCTGCCACCTATTTGTCTTACCATATATAAGTGTCGGAAAGCAAAGTATAGCCATCGCCAAAAATGCTATCGGAATATCAAACACAAGCGATGCATTCATACCATTTATTAACTTTGAAGTTGGTAACTTAAAAGGTCCCACAACTGAAGCTATACCTGTCACAAGCACAACATTAAAAAAGTTGGCTCCTATAATATTTCCTATAGATAAATTGCTGTGACCTTTTATCAAAGATGTGATCGCAGTTGAGAGTTCAGGCAGCGAAGTACCAAGAGCAATCATAGTAAGACCTATGACTGACTCAGGCACACCAAACTTTTTAGCAATTAATGTTCCGTTGTCTACAAGCAAGTTTGATGCAAATGCGATGACAATAGCTGATACAATTATAACTAAAACTGACTTTATAACACTTCCAGTTTCATTATCAGGAGGATTACCTTCTTCTAACTTGACTATCTCATCTTCTACATCCTTTACTGCTTTATCAATATTTTCATCAATTTTATTTTTATTTGAATGAATAATAAAAAATACATAGATGACAAAAATTAGAATTAATATAATTCGAGATAGTCTAGTAAACTCTTTAAAAACATAAGCAAAAACTGAATACAATGCAAATGAAGAAAAGAAAAATGCAACTAATGGCTTTAAATCTTTCTTTTTTACTACATTTGGCGAAAATATTAATGATAGTGCAGAAATAAGTGCCGTGTTACAAATTATAGAACCTATTGCATTGCCATAAGCTATATCTCCATGTCCTTTAAATGCACTAGTAGCTGATACCATAGTTTCTGGAAGTGTAGTTCCGATAGAAACTATTGTGGCACCAATTACAATTTCCGACACTTTAAAAATTTTCGCAATATAAGTACTCGCATCCACAAAATAGTCCGATGCCTTAATTAATAATACAAATCCGATTATAATTAATACAAATTCCAATACACACTCCCATAGTATAAAATGTCCACAAATATATTGCTACTTATACGAAATCATTGGTGCAACATTTTTACCTGCTTTTCTATCGTAGTAATTTTTAATTATTTTAATAACTGTTCCTGAAAGCAAAAGTACACCAATAAGGTTTGGTATAGCCATAAGTCCATTTAATGTGTCAGCTATATCCCACGCAAGATTTAAGTTCATTGTAGCTCCTATAACTATAAATATTATGTAAAGCGTTTTATAAATATATGTAGATGCATTTCCAAATAAGTATTCTATAGTCTTAGTTCCATAATATGACCAACCAAGAACTGTTGTAAATGCAAAAAGTGTAACTGCTATCGCAAGTATCTTACCAGCAACATGTGACAACCTATTTGAAACTGCAAGTGTGACAAGTGATACACCATTTATATTCTCAACATGAATAGAATCAAACACCATTTCTCCATCATTATTTATTAATATTTCTCTATTTGTATGATATACAGGATTTGCTTTTATTCTTAATACGTTACCATAAAAATATGAATTGTCATTCACTTCTTCATCCGTCAAAGTCTCAACCCAATATTTCTTGCCATATATATTCAACTCTTTATATTTACCTACATTTTCTGGCTCTTCGCTATATATAGGAGCATTGTTCTTAGAGTCAACTTTTACTGGCATTCTAAATATTTCATTATCTACCAGCATTACATTTCCATCTTCATCCCTAAGAGAATCATCAACACAGACTAAAGTCTCCTTTTCAGTAAGATTAGCAAGCTGTGTATCAAATGAAGGTGCATTGATAGTTGATGACAAAACAATAAGCGAAGTAAATGTGCACACAACTATGGTATCAAAAAATACTTCAAATATACCCCAAAGACCTTGCTTTACTGGTTCAGTTTCATTTGAAGCAGAGTGTGCTATAACACTTGAACCAAGACCTGCCTCATTTGAAAATGCTCCTCTCTTAAAGCCATAAGTGATTGCTCTTTTTAAAACTGTACCAAGTATACCACCTGCAATTGCTGCAGTGCTGAATGCTCCTCTAAATATGGCTACAAATACTTCGGGTACATATTTAATATTCATTACAACAATTATTATCCCAACTAATATATAGAATATTGCCATAAAAGGAACTATCTTTTCTGCAACGGCACCAATTCTTTTTATGCCGCCAAATATTATAAGTGCTGCAATAGCTCCAAGCACAACTCCAACTGCAATAGTTGGTACACCAAAGTTTGTCTTAAGAGCTTCGGAAATGGAATTCACTTGTGTCATATTTCCGATTCCAAATGACGCCATAAATGTAAAAAATGCAAATAATACTGCAAGCACTTTACCAAGTTTTTTAAGTCCTAGTTGCTTTCCAACACCATTATCAAGATAATACATTGGTCCGCCACTGTAACCAAGTTCTTTATTATAATTTCTATAGTAGATACCTAGAATTACTTCAGCGAAGTGAGTTCCCATTCCAAGTATTGCACAGATCCACATCCAAAAAATAGAACCAGGGCCACCTATTACTATAGCAGTGGCAACTCCAGCTATATTGCCAGTTCCAATTGTTGAAGCAAGTGCTGTTGACAATGCTTGAAACTGTGATATAACATTGTTTTTTGACTCAGCAGACTTTTTATCCTCTCCGCTATTGATTATGCCTTTAAGAGTATTGTCATATACATCTTTTGCATGTGTTACTTGAAAAAGCCTTGTCCTAAATGCATAAAAAATACCTACACCAAGTATAAGGCACAACATTGGCACGCCCCACACTATGCCATTCAAAATTCCGTTGTAGTGCGCAATTTTTTCTACAAAACTGTTTAACATATAATTTCCTCCTGTGTATCTATTGCTTTGCTTAATAATTCATCTATTACATCTTTTAATCTATCTTCTGACCTATAAACATGGTTTAAGTTTGGTTTAGTAACTGGATGTTTCGCTACAAATATCGTGCAACAATCTTCATATGGTAATATTGATGTTTCAAATGTGCCAATTTTTTTTGCTATATCTACTATCTCATCTTTATCAAAACCAATTAATGGCCTAAAAACTGGTAACGTGCAAACTTCATTCGTACAATTCATTGATTCAACTGTCTGTGATGCCACTTGACCTATGGACTCACCCGTGACGAGTGCCAGACACTTTTCATTGTTTGCTATTGTTTCAGCTATTTTCATCATATAGCGTCTCATAATTATGGTAAGTTCATCATGCGGACATTTCTCATAAATCGCTAACTGTATGTCAGTAAAATTAACTATATGAAGTTTTATGTGTCCTGCCCACTTTGAAACTATTTTTGCCAAATCTATTACTTTTTGTTTTGCTCTGTCACTTGTATAAGGTGGAGCATGAAAATATATAGCATTTATCACAACTCCTCTCTTAGCAATCATATATCCCGCAACAGGCGAATCAATCCCACCAGATAAAAGAAGCATTGCCTTTCCGCTAGTTCCAACTGGCAACCCGCCAGGACCTTGAATCTTTTCAGAATATAAATTTATATGATTTCTAATTTCAACAAATAATCTAACTTCAGGATTATGAACATCAACCTTTGTCCCTTTAAATGTCTCTAAGATATCATGACCAAGTTCTGCAGACACATCATCAGAGTGCATATCAAAACTTTTATTAACTCTTCTAGTTTTTACTTTGAAAGTAAACGAAGGATTATCGCCATATACATTCTTCACAAAATTTATAACACTATTTGATAATTCTTTATAGTTACTAGTAAATGGAATTTTTTTTATAGGACATATAGTAAATATTCCAAAAACTTTTTTTAATTTTTCTATAACCCTATCATAGATATCAGAAAAATCATTATTTGAATCTATATATATTCTTTCTTGCTCTTTATATACATTAAAGATACCCTCAAACTCTTTCAAGGTCTCTCTAATCCGACTCACAAGGGCATCCTCAAACTTGTAACGATTCTTCCCCTTAAGCCCTATT
>JAFXWR010000344.1 GCA_017542725.1 Lachnospiraceae bacterium
TTAGAGGTAAATTATATATCACAAAAAAGACGATACAGATAGGGGCGAATAAGAAGACAGTAAGAAGATATAAAGATGTATATGGAATTTTCTTAGGAGGATTTGATATAGAAGAAAATTACGAGAAACTCTTATCAAATTTCAACAAAGAAGAAGTAAAAGAGTATTATAAGAATATAGTAGAAGACATAGTAAATTACATAAATATAAATAAGGGAGAAACAACAAATGACTATTGCTATTGGATAACAGGCTATAGCATAGCAGGAGGTATAGCGGCGGAGGTAGCGAAAGAGCTAAAGAAGGATAGTGAAGTATATTGTTATACATTTGGAGCAACGAATACAAATACAGAGGGAAGTGGAGCAAATTCGTATATAAAAAATATAATTAATGAAGATGACCTGTATCCAAAGATATACAATAAGGATGAAGGATTTATGAGGTCAGGGAACTTGTATAATGATAGTATATATGACAATTTAACCAAAGAGTATAAGAAGCTTATAGGGAAGAAGTATAATAACAATGAGAATAGAGATAGTATAAGTCCAAAAGTATCAAATACGATAGCAAAAACCATAAATGAAGTAAGAAAAGATATAAAGATGGAAGGAATGGTATATACATGGGAGAGAGATTTATCTAAATACTTAAAGACCCCACAAGATTTAGAGAAACAAATGTTAGAATTACCATATATTAAGGAAGCGATAATATCAACCAAATTAACAACATTACTAAATAAGTATAAAAATGGAGTAAAGAAAGCTCATGATATGAAGAGTTATTATGTATTAGCGAAGAGTCTAAATGGTTTTGATTTAAATAATAAAGATATAGGGTGGAGTGATGTAGAAGAAGTGATAGAGAGTGAAGAGGTTATAGAAGATTTAACTAAGGAAGAGGAAGAGTATCAAAAGAAATTAGATTTGTTAATCAAATCCATAGAAACAGTAGGTAAAGCATATCTTAAAAATGTATATACATATCACGGAGCAGATAAAGCAGCATATAGTGGAGAGAAATCCATAGAGAATAGGATAGCAGAGAAGCTAAAAGACCAGAACACGGAAACTTATGATGTCATAGACACAATATTCAATGAAAAGAAGAGAATGAAGACATCAACAGTAGAGGCATATGGTAAGTGGAATGATAGAAAAGAAGAAGTATATAATAAGATATATCAAAATGTAAAAAATAATGTAATAGGAAGTGAAGAAGAGATGACGGATGAAAAACAAGAAGAAATTAATAGTTTAACCAAAGGAATGATGAAGGGTATGTTTACACAAATGAAAGCAGCTGATGAAAATTCAACAGCAATACACCATTTAGAAATATTAGATGAATATGCAAATCCAAAGAACATACATAAAAGATATAATTATAATGATACAATAGATTTTGGAATGATAAATAAAGAAAACCATGTTGGAGATGACTGTTCTTGTTTTGCAACTGCGGTATATTGGTATTACCTAAACCAATTAGAAGAAGCAAATGGCTTAGATAAGATAGATTTATGGACTACTGGGTCAAGTAAATATATTAGTAAATCAAAAGAAACTAATAAACCTAATATACTTGATATACTTATTAATAATGATTTTGAGGTATATCAATGGGATAGTAATCCTAAATCTAAAGTCAA
>JAFXWR010000345.1 GCA_017542725.1 Lachnospiraceae bacterium
CAACTCTCGAGAATCAATAAATCTAAAAATTCGTTCTTTATCATACCCTGGGTCAATACATATACAGTCCTTACTACCTTCGTCATGAACTAAATAGCAATACTCAGCAAGTTTACCATTTAGCACTCTTTCCACTTTACATTCTTTCATGTTATGCCCTTACCACATCAATTACTCCATCTATACTTCTAAGTTTAGTAACTATAGTGTTTAATTCCGTTTTGTCATTAATTTCAAAACTTACAACTATTGTAGAGTTTTCATTTTTTGATTTCCTTGTTTCTAGATTATCTATGTCGATATTATTTTCTGTAAGAAGCCTTGAAACATCAACTATGAGGCCCTTTCTGTTTCTAACATATATATTTATAGTAACTAGATAATTTTGTTTACTATTTTCCTGCGTATCCCACGATATCTCTATTAAGCGACCTTTTTCTACATCTGGTATATTCATTATATTTTGACAATCAGTTCTATGTATGGTGATGCCCCTACCTCTAGTTACAAATCCTATTATCTCATCTCCAGGAACTGGACTACAGCATTTTGCATAATGTACACTAAGACCACTTGTGCCATTTACTGATATGCCGCCACTTACTTCAGTCTTTTTCTTTTTATTTTGATCAATCGACTCTACGACCTGTTCGTCAGTTATCTCTGCAGCATTCTTTTTACTGTACTCTTCCTCTAATTTTGACAAGAACTGACTTTCTTTAAGCCCTCCGTGTCCAATCATAGCATATATGTCATCAAGTGTCTCTGCAGTATACTTTTTAAAGCAAGGCTTTAGATACTCATCTTTTAGCAATACCCCCAAGTCAAGTCTATGTGACTTTGCATATTTTTCAACCAAATCTTTTCCGAGGCTTATGTTATCTTCTTTTCTTTCTTTCTTAAACCAGTGTTGGATTTTGCTTTTTGCCTGTGCACTTTTACAAATTTTTATCCAATCACTTGAAGGTCCATTGGAATTGCCAGAAGTAATTATAGTAATTTGATCGCCATTTTTAATCTCATAATCTATAGGAACTAATACGCCATTTGCCTTGGCTCCTACCATCTTATTACCGACAGCAGAGTGAATCATATATGCAAAATCAATTGGCGTAGAACCCTGTGGCAGAGAAATAACATCACCTTGCGGAGTGAAACAATATATCTTCTGCTGAAATAAATCCAAATCACTTTTTACATAAGACAAGAACTCTTTTGAGTTTTCTGACTCATCATTTGCATTTAATATTTCTTTAAACCAATTTGCCTCATTTAAATCTTCAAGATTTTTTACGCCCTTGCTATTTCCCTGTTCTTTATATGCCCAGTGAGCAGCAACACCAAATTCAGCAACATGATCCATCTCATAAGTTCTTATCTGGATTTCAAAAGGTATTCCCTCTTTTCCAATAACAGTTGTATGCAGTGACTGGTATCCGTTTTGCTTTGGCATAGCAATATAGTCTTTAAATCTTCCTGGTATTGGCGTATAGTACTCATGTATAACACCCAAAGTAGCATAACAATCTTTTATACTTTCCACAAATATTCTTATAGCAAATAAATCATAGATTTCATCAAGTGATTTCACTCTACTATGCAATTTTTTATAAATACTAAATAAATTTTTAACTCTGCCCTTTATCTCTGCATTTATACCAGCTTTGTCGAGTTTTTCTTTGACACTGCTTATTATGTCTTCTATAAATTTTTCTCTAGCCTCTTGCCGTACCTTTATACCTTTTTGTATATCTACAAACTCTTTTGGATTTAAGTACAAAAGAGATAGGTCATCCATCTCACTTTTAATTCTACTTATACCAAGCCTACCTGCAAGAGGTGAATAAATCTCTATGGTCTCTCTGGCTTTCTCTTCTTGTTTTTCTTTACTTTGATACTCAAGAGTTTTTAAATTATGAAGCCTGTCTGCAAGTTTAATTATAATAACTCTTATGTCTTTAGACATAGCAATAAACATATGCCTAAGATTTTCAGCTTGCTTTTCTACTTTATCATTTACAAGATTTAATTCAGTAAGTTTAGTAACTCCTTCAACAAGAAGTGCCACAGTATCAGAAAAATCTTCTTTTACTTGTTCCAAAGTATATTCTGTATCTTCAACTGCATCATGAAGTATCCCTGCGACTATAGTTTCAACATCCATATGTAGATTTGCAAGAATCATCGCAACACAGAGCGGGTGAATGATATAATCTTCACCAGATTTTCTTTTTTGACCTTCGTGATATTTCGAAGCAATCAGATACGCTTTCTCGACTAAGAGTAAATCTTTTTCATCCAAATATTTCGCTAAACCATTCTTTAGCTTTTCATATGCCTCTTCCTTAGTCGTCATGCCTCTTGGAAGTTCAATTAATTCAGTTTTCTTTATAAGTCCCATACTAAATAAAAAAGGGACTCGTACGAGTCCCTAACTTGCAAAATTTTTAAAACTCCTCATGATTAGCTATAATTACTCTATTTACCTCTTGCAAGAAATCTTCCCTCGTAACTAGATTATCTGTAACCATTGAATAATACTTATCATTGTCATACCAAAGCGCTTTCATATATTTCATGTTTTCTGAGTTTTCATCAAGCGCAACTCTTGACTCTACAGGAACTTCTGAACCATCATCACAAACAACAGTCATCTTTATAGGTGTATAGGCAAACTCTACATCTAAGCCTATTGAACTCTCTATCTCTTCTGTAGATGAACTAGTTCTCATTATGAAGTTCATCAAGCTTCCATCCGAAACAGTTTTTTGATATGCAACTTTAGATATATTATTTCCTTCTATACTGTATACTATGTTGTCTCCTCCATCTGGTTCCTTTACATCATAAGGCAATTGATTTTTTGAAACGACTTGCTCCTTGCCTACATGTACTGGACCTGACTTACGGTTTAATGTGACTAATGCCACAACAACTGCTATCAGTACGACCGCTAATATCGCTATAAATAATTTCATTTTTGGGTCCAGCTTTTTACTAGACTTTTTGGCTCCAAATATATTTTCTATTATTTTTACTGGTTCTTTTTTCGCCCCATTCTTCTTACTTTTCGCTGTTAACTTTATTGCCATACACAACTCTCCTATAATATTACATTTAGCTAT
The DNA here is from genome assembly GCA_017542725.1 of Lachnospiraceae bacterium. The sequence goes on from JAFXWR010000345.1 coordinate 3,126, forward strand.
ATTATATCAAATCCTTGACTTTTTTACAACTCAAAATAACTTTATAAATTATCAAAAATATGCTATATTTATAGATTATGGAAGATAATATAAAAAAGAACGAAGCAGTTCAGGCAAAAAACTTCATAGAACTTGAAGTCGAAAAAGACCTTGCAAGTGGCAGGTATAAGGAGATTGTTACCAGGTTTCCACCAGAGCCAAATGGTTATTTGCACATTGGTCATGCAAAAAGTATCCTTTTTAATTACGGCCTCGCAATGGAGTATAATGGTCGATTCAATTTTAGATTTGATGATACCAACCCTTCAAAAGAAAATGAAGAATATGTTGACTCAATAATTGAAGATGTAAAATGGCTTGGTGCAAAATTTGATGAAGTTAAATATGCCTCTAACTACTTTGATAAAATGTATGAGTGTGCAGTCCTTCTTATAAAGAAAGGGCTCGCATATGTATGTGATTTAACCGCAGACGAGATAAAGGAATATAGAGGAGATTACAACACTCCTGGAAAAGAAAGTCCGTATAGAAATAGAAGTGTTGAAGAAAATCTAAAACTCTTCGAAGAAATGAAAGACGGAAAATATTCTGATGGAGAAAAAGTTCTTCGTGCTAAGATAGATATGGCGTCAACCAACATAAATATGAGAGACCCAATAATCTATCGTATAGCTCGTATGACTCACCACAATACTGGTGACAAATGGTGCATCTACCCTATGTATGATTTTGCACATCCTCTTGAAGATGCTATAGAAGGCATCACGCACTCTTGCTGCACACTTGAGTTTGAAGACCATAGACCTCTTTATGAGTGGGTTGTAAATAATTGCGATTTCAAAAACCCACCTAGACAAATTGAATTTGCAAAACTATATCTTACAAATGTAGTAACAGGAAAAAGATATATAAGGCAACTTGTAGAACAAGGAATAGTTGATGGTTGGGACGACCCAAGACTTGTAACTATCGCTGCTCTTCGTCGTCGCGGTTATACACAAGAAGCTATAAAGATGTTTGTAGAACTTGCAGGTATATCTAAATCACAAAGTTCATGTGACTATGAAATGCTTGAATACTGCATAAGGGAAGATTTAAAACTAAAATGCAAAAGAATGTTTGCAATACTTGACCCAATAAAACTTATTATTGAAAATTATCCAGAAGGTCAGATTGAAGAAATGTCTGTACCATATAACACTGAAAATGAATCTCTTGGCTCTCGAAAAATAAAATTTGGTCGTGAACTCTATATTGAAAGAGATGACTTCATGATAGACCCACCAAATAAATACTATCGACTCTTTATAGGAAATGAAGTTAGACTTATGGGGGCATATTTTGTGAAGGCAACAAGATATGAGACAGACAAAGATGGCAATGTGACTACAGTATATGCATCTTATGATCCTGAAACCAAGCAAGATGGTAGGCAGATTGAAAGAAAAGTCAAAGGTACTATACACTATGTAGAAGCAAGTAGTGCAAAAAAAGTAACTATAAGACTATACGAAAACTTGGTCGACGAAGAAAAAGGCAAATTAAATGATGATGGCTCACTAAATCTAAATCCAAATTCTCTCGTTATAAAAGAAGGATTTGTTGAAGAAGAACTAATAAATTCCAAACCTTATGACAAATTTCAATTTGTGCGTGCTGGCTACTTTGCCGTAGACCCTAAAGACTCAAAAGATGGCGAACCAGTATTCAATAGAATTGTAAGTATGAAGTCAAGTTTCAAACTTCCAAATAAATAAGTACAAAAAAGGATTCCGACATTGAGAATCCTTTTTTATTATTAAAATATGTTTTTTCCTAAATCATTTGCATATTTTGTCAAATCTTTTACTATGTCATCCGCTCCTATCATCTTCCATTCATCATTTATCTTTTCAAAAATAAACTCTCTAGTAAATGATTCGACTTCATATGTCTTTTTTTGTAATTCATTTTTTATAGACTCTAGTGCTGAATCAAGCGTATCATTTGTTATATTTCCGCCAAATATTATCCCTGCATTTTTAAGCACTATTTCAGGCAATACTTTTTTTATTATCTTTGGTATAGACGGATATGTATATGTTATCTTTGCTACGACTTTGTCCCCCATATTTGTAACACTATCAATCTTATATTTAAGTGTCCCTGCAATGTATCTTGCATTGTCCAATCCATTTTCATAGTCACTGAAATATTCTTTTATATCTGCTACCGTTTGCTTTGGTATCTTATAATCAATACTATCCATCAGTGCATCGATATCCATATTTATAATATTATTGTAAATCTCATCAATTTCTTCAACTACCTCTTTTTGTCTATTATCAAGATAGTCTTCTATGCCCTTATCTATAACTTCATTTTCTTCTTTCTTCTCGTTCTTTTCATATGTTATCCCTATCACATTTAAAAAATCATCAATGACACCCGCCCTTGTAAATTGAACCATATTAAAAGATACAAGAGAAATTACTACTAATAGAATAATACTTTTTCTATATAATCTTTTCATCATCTTCACCTCAAAAACATTATAACATATTTTTGTGAACTTTTTATGTAATAAAAAAGCAGGCTATATAGCCTGCTTAATTTATGTGGCTTACATCATTCCGCCCATGCCACCCATTCCGCCGCCTGCTGGCATTGGTGGAGTTGGCTCTTTGATATCAGCAACTACTGACTCAGTTGTG
>JAFXWR010000346.1 GCA_017542725.1 Lachnospiraceae bacterium
AAGAATAGAGTTTATTGCATTTTTAAGTGTGACAGTAGCTCTTGATGTCGATAGTCCATTTCCAGTTAAAACTGCCATAGCAGCACCTAAATCTTCAAATGACATTCCGACATTACTTGCATAAGGAAGAACCTCACCTAATTGCTCCGATAACTCATTAATTGTTGTTTTACCTTTGACTTGAGTTTGAGCTAATATGTCACCTACCCTATACATATCATAGCCATATTTACTATATGCAGCCATAGAAGCCGTAAGTCCTGTAACCGCCGTTGTCATATCGGCAAATCCACCAATGGCCATTCGGCTTGCTACTTGCATATAGTCAATAGCATGTTCCGTATCAACTGTTGCTGATATTACTTGATAAAATCCATTTGATACATCTGTAATGTTTTGGCCATAAGTTTTAGACATGTCGACCATCTCTTTACTTATGACATTCATTGACTTCTGTGATTCATCTGCTATGGTTTTAACTTTTGCTACTGCTGATTCATACTCAATCTCTGCATTTATACAAGCCTTAATTCCAGCAGCAAGTGGTACAAACATCATGCTACCAGTTTTAATCATTTGATTTCCTGCAGAGTTTAATTCTCTTATTGCTTTCTTTGAAAAGAGTGTGCCATTTTGGACTTGTTTCATTGACTTTTCAAAACCACTACTAAACTGGTCAGTGAATTTAAGTATAACTTCCGATGTATGATGTCCCATATGGCACTACCTCCTATTCATAATTCTTATTGTTTCATCTCTTTCTCTTAAAAGTTCCCATAAAAAGACGGACAAGATTATCCGTTCGCCTATCTTTAACCTATAAAAATCACTTGGCATTATTCCTTTCTCTCGAAATAATAGGTATGCTACTCTAAACTCTTGATCCGTCTTTAGTCGTTTTTTAATTCTTCTACCAACTCAGAGTTGTCATCAAATCCACTTATTGACATACACTCTGAATTTATAATGTTGATTTCTGATACCTTAAATACTTTTTTAAGGACATCAATTTTCAAAGCTCTTTCATGCAAGTTTAACTTCTTCTTTAACTTTTCATCATCAAAGTTTGGACTTGTAATGCACTCACTACAAATATTTAGAGCACCTTTATAAAACTTATTCATTGATACAGCACCACTCTTATCAAGTGACCTGTCTTGAAGTTCATAAATTCTTTCAGGTGACAAACTCTTAACTGTAACCATAAATGGTTTGCCAGTCAGCCTTGTGAGCCTTGGTATTTCTACATCCTTTGTCCTTTGATTGTTAAACTCTTTGTCATCAAGCCCTAATAATGATTCAATTAAATTATCCATAAAATCCCCCCTTATGTTATTGGCTCATAGTCATAATCGCCAAATGTGAAATTAATATCGAACTCGCCTACATTCGTTCTCTCCCACTTAAGTAGTGGTACTTCATCAAGTTTTACATCATAGAGACTTACTCTTGTTGTGCCAAGTGAATCAGGGTCTGCTACTTTGCCATTGACTGTGAATATAGGACACTTTCTTTGTTTAAGCATTTGTACTACTTTTGCTGCTATAACATCTGATACATGGAATAAGTGAAGTTTGCCAGTATGCTCTTCGCCAGTTAGCTTCTTTCCTTTTTGAAGTTTGTGAGCAAGCGGTATATCCGTGTACACCATCTTAATCACTGCTTCAAACTCGGATACTTCTGCCATCTTCGCACCATCTATCCAGCATTCACCATCTACTCCATTTATCACTTGATCCGCTGTATAATT
>JAFXWR010000347.1 GCA_017542725.1 Lachnospiraceae bacterium
ATTTAGTTTCAAATGGCTTTTCTTATTTGCCATTATCGGAGGTGCAATATTCTGGTTTCTTTACAATATGACTCGTTATGGTAAATATATGTATGCTATCGGTGGAAATGAGAGTGCAGCAGAAGTATCAGGTGTAAATGTTAAAAAGTCAATAATTAAGATATATGCACTTGCTGGTGCTATGTATGGTCTTGCAGGTTTTATACTCGCAGCAAAATCTGCCGGCGCATCAGTTAACCTTGGACAAGGCTATGAGCTTGAAGCAATAGCTGCTTGTACTATCGGTGGTGTATCAACTGGTGGTGGTGTTGGTAAAGTTTCGGGAATACTTTTAGGTGTTCTCGTGTTTGAACTTTTAAAATCATCAATGCAATTCCTTGGTATCAACCCATATGTTCAACAAGTTGTGCAAGGTATCGTTATCATTGTAGCTGTTGCATTTGACGTAAGAAAATACTTAAAGAGAACATAATTATGAAAAAGTTTTTGTCTATTGCTTTAGTTTTGATTTTAAGTATAAGCATGTTTTCATCATGTAAGAAAAAGAACACAGAGCCACTTAGTGGCTCTGTTATGCTATATACAACTATTGATGAAGAAGTTGCGATGGCTATAAAATCAAATTTTGAAAAAGAATATCCAGGAATTGTTCTTGATTATTATTATGGTGATTTGGATAGTGTTAATAGAAAAATAGATGCTGAGTTTGATTCAGGTCAAATAAATGCAGATGTAGTTTTCTTATCAGATGTTTTAACTCTTGAAGACATGAAATCAAAGTCAAGACTTGAAGCATATAAATCAAGTGAAGCAAAAAAAATTCCTGTAGCATATAAGGATAATGACAATTTCTATTTTGCTGGAGCAGTGACGACTATGGGAATTGGTATCAATAAGAGTAAGGACTTTGGAATTGAAGAAAAAACAGCACCAAAAACTTGGAATGACTTCTTGAATAAAGATTTTAGTGGGAAGATGGCTATTGCAAATCCTAATAGCGATAATTATGTAAAATATTGGGTTATGGCAATGATGCAAAATCCAAAATATGGCGACACTTATTTCAGGAAACTTAAAGATAATGGATTAGTGATAAGATCAAATGAGAGAGATGTACTTGATAGCATAGTTGGTGGAGTGAGTAGTATAGGCATATGTTATGATGAGATAGCTTTGAGTTTTACAAAAGAGTTTGAAGATTTTGAATTCCAATATGCAAATTCAGATAATATTACCATGCTTACAGGAGTAGCGCTTGTCAAAGATGCAATAAATGAAGTAAATGGAAAACTTTTGATGGACTATTTACTTTCAAAGAAAGGGCAGGAAGTTCTAGTTGCAAATGGCCTAGTTTCTGCAAGAACTGATGTTAAAAATGTCTTAAATGCAAAAAACGTTATTTCAAAGAGTTTAAAAGTTGACATAGAAGATATAAAGCAAAAGGGCAATGACTATATTACTATTTTTAATGATATTTTTGGGGATTAGCTCATAAAATGGCGAAAATATGCGTTTTACTTGACAAAAATGTCATTTTAAGATATTATAAGTAGGCTATGTTAAGGCGATGTAGCCAAGTGGTAAGGCGTGGGTCTGCAACACCCTGATCATCGGTTCAAATCCGATCGTCGCCTTTCGTGCTTTATGGCGCCATGGTCAAGCGGTTAAGACATCACCCTTTCACGGTGGTATCACGGGTTCGATTCCCGTTGGCGTCAATATGATGAGTCCAAAACAAACAAAGAAAGTAGCAGCAGTTATAGCTATTATATTGGTAGTAGCGATGGTACTTGGCATGTGCCTTGCTTATTTTCATATCTAATTCAAGATGATTAAACTATATGTTTCTGGCTTCGTAGGAAATCTTGGCACTAAAGTTTTGATTGAAGAGAAGCAAGAGGAATTAGTTAGGCAATTTAATCAAGAGTTTATTACTCATATTAAAAATCAAATTGAAGAATCATTATCTAAAGACGGATTTAATCCGTCTTTAATTATGTCATATCGTAGGGGAGAAGTTAATGAATGTAGGGGCGAGCACTGCGAGCCCACAGTGATTGACTACGAACACATAGGAAAAGGCGGCATTCTCACCGCACTCTGGAAGCTTTGCGATAGAAATAAATGGGGACTTAAATATAACTTAAGAAAAATCCCAATCTTACAGGGAACAATTGAAATAGCAAATTACTTTGATCTAAACCCTTATCGCTTACTCACTAATAATGCTTTCATTATCGCTTGTGAATTCGTAGGGGGCGAGTTTCACGAGCCTCTATATGAAATCGGCGACATTACAAATGAAAAAAAACGAGTTCGCATCGACGGCGAGGCCGAGGCATTTCTCACAAAAGATTATAAGGATGAAATTAATAAAGTAATACCTAATTATACAAAAACAGTTGGGCTCACATAACTTGCCCATACAAATATAAGAGGAAAGTATGCATAAAATATTCTCTAAAAAAATGGATATATTAAATGGACCGATAATTCAAAATATTATCTTATTTGCCATACCAATTTTTCTGACAAGTTCTTTCCAACAACTTTTCAATGCAGCTGATATCATAGTTTGCGGTAAGTTTGTAGGTAGCACAGCACTTGCGGCAGTAGGTGCAAATACTCAGATTATCAATCTATTTATAAATTCGTTTATGGGTTTATCTATCGGTGCAAATGTCTTAATTGCAAATTATATAGGAGCAGGTAAGACGCATAAGATTCACAATGTTGTCCACACTGCTATGACATTTGCTTGTATATTTGGTGTACTACTTATGATTATTGGTCTTTTTTGTTCAAGAAATATTTTAATGTTTCTTGGCACGCCAGATGAAATACTTATACCTGCAACAGTTTATCTTCAGATAATATTTATCGCGATACCGTTTATTGTAGTATATAATTTTGGAGCGGCAATACTTAGAAGTATTGGTGATACAAGAAGACCATTAATTATTCTTACATTTACAGGAATGCTTAATGTAGTGATGAATATATTTTTTGTAGTATCTTTTGGACTGGGTGTTACAGGTGTAGCACTTGCAACAGCTATATCAAATGTAGTAAATGCTATAGTGGTAGTTATATTACTTATAAGAGAAAAAAGTGATGTTAAGTACAACATAAAAGAATGGATAATAGTTCCGGACTCGTTATTAAAAATTATGAAAATAGGCATACCAAGCGCCATATCAGGAATGGTATTTTCTACTTCAAATCTTTGCGTGCAGTCCGCGATAAACTCACTTGGCACGAAGACTATAGCGGCAAATACTGCAGCGTTAAATATCGAATCATTTACATTCTATATAACAACTGCATTTAGTCAAGCCTGTCTTACCATACTTAGTCAAAATTATGGAGCGGAAAAATTTGGCAGATGTAGAAAGATAGTTAAATATTGCATACTTGTGGCAATGCTTTTCATAGGAATAATAATTTTAATTATAAAACTATTTACAAATCAGTTCTTATTTATATTTACAAATGATACTGAAGTAATAGAAATTGCCAAAATAAGACTTGGTATAGTGACGGCACTTTCATTTATTCAACCTATATATGAAATATATGGTTCGGCACTAAGAGTTTTAAGACATCCTTATATTCAGACAGTTGCAGTAATATTTGGAATTATAGTTTTTAGAATGTTATGGATATTCACTATATTTCCAATTTATCCAACATATGAGACTGTGTGCATAGTATATCCAATTTCGTGGGCGATTCTAATAGTATTTATGTTTGCGGCATATATGATGATAGGAAGAAAAATGCTTAAGCATGAGGCAGTATAAATATAATGTTATAAAAATGCGAATAGTTTTTAGGAGGAAATATGAGATTAAGAAATAAACTAATAGCATTCATTTTATTATTAAGCCTTGTATTTACATCGAAGGCTTTCGTTGTATTTGCTGAAAATGAAAGCAGTATATCAACTGAAAAAACTAATGATATAGAAGCTATAGAAACTATAGAAGCTGCAGAAATTACAGGAACCACAGAGACCACATCAGTGACAGACATAATAGAAAAGACTGAAACGACAAAAGAAATTGATCCTGAAGAAGAGACTGAGCTCGAAGAAGAAAATGAATCTGAAGAAAAGACTGAGCCTGAAGAAGAAAATGAGTCTAGGGATGAAAGTGAAAATGTGGAAGAGATAGAGTCTACAACAGAAACTGAATTTATCGAAGAACCTGAGACTACAACAGAAATTGAATCTAGAGTAGAAACTGAAATATCAGAAGATACTGAAACGATAGAAGAAATAGGCAATGACAAATTACTAGGTGCCTCTGACCCAAAATTTAGATTTGCATATTTTAAAGAAGATATGAGCGTAGGTCTTTATACGTTTGATTATGTCGGATTTAGTGTCATACCTGATTCAGTAACGATTGCAGCTAATCAGTTGGAAGCATTAGTATATCCTGAAAAGAGATATAATGGTGCCGTTGATTTGGGTTTTGAAAATTATAATATAAGTTGGCTTAGGGATAATTATAAGTGGGATGATTCTAGGATATATAGCGAGAGCCCTATGATGTTATCTGATGCATATCGGAGATGGTGCACAGGTTCTACATTAGAAGATGTACTTTATTGTGCAAATTACGCCAAATTAAGTGAGATGACTCTTGTGAAGAATACTATAGATACAGAATATTATATAGGAGAAAAGTTTAGTCCAGATGGTTTAAAGGTAAATGTTAAATTTGCTAATAACAAAACTGCTGCTATAGAATATTCTGATAGCACAAAGTCACATTTCAAATTTTATGATAACGATACAGGTACTGAATATACAACTGACACAGATGTAAATGCAAACTTTACATTAAAAATTGTCTATGGTGATGTAGAGCATGGAAGTAGTGCTATAAGTACTATATCAGTTACTATTGATATAGTCGCACTTGACCCAGCAGGGGAAAAAGGATTTAGAGTATATTGTCAAAAACTGGATGATACCATAGAGTGCATAAACTATGTAAATGGCACAAGCGCCGAAGATTTCACTGAAACTATAAGACAGTTTATAAATGGCGAAGAAGTTGCGTCAGACATGGTTGCTTATCAAGGATGCTATTTTTTAAGTACATATGGTGGGACAGACTACGAGGCATACCGCACATGGAATGCAACAGATGTTTTTAGCTTTGAATCTGAATTTGAAAATAAAGTAGATGAGTGGTTATCTGGAGGTAAGGTCGAGAATAAATCAGTTGGAATTATTCTTCAGAAACGACAATATGGAAATGATAGAGGAATTATATATTTCTGGCATTTTAAAGCTGATGGAACTGTAGTTTATGACTCATACACAGAAATAGTTAGAATGGAAGAGTTTGACAAATTTATAAAAGATTTAAATGATGGTATACCATCACAATACGATAGTATTACTGGATACTATAATGATGGATGGATTGATTATCAGTTTTACAGACCAGATAGAAGACCGGAGAAGAGCTTTGCGACGTTTAGAAATTTAATTATAGATTGGAAGGAAAAGGCGAATACTTTTAGCTCTGACAGTGCTAGAAAAGTTTGTATAGCTTATGAAAGAAAAACTCCAGATAGCATATCAGTGTCTACTCCGCCTTCAAAAGTAAGTTATCAGACAGGCGAACGATTTAATCCAGATGGTCTTGTAGTTACAGCATCTTATCCTGGTGGCATAAATGATGAAATACCTTGTGATAGTTTTAGAAAATATTTATTTTCATTTGACCCAACGACAGACACAGATTTAAGTAATGCTAATGATAAGGTGGCTATTACTTGCTGTGGCGTGAGTGTTGACTTGCCTATATATGTAGAGCCGGTGGTAGATAGCATTTCAATGAGTAAAAGTCCAAATTATGACACATATTCTGTAGGAGAAAAATTGGATGTGAGTGGCTTATCTATTAATGTAAATTATGTTGGAGCCGCAAGTAGAGAGGTAGTATATAATAATGAAACTAAGTCAGCATTTGGCTTTGACCCTAATCCTAATAATACATATGCCGCATCAGATGTTGGGGTAAAGACTTACACACTAACTTATCGTGGAAAACAGACTACATTTGATATAAATGTTTTGGAAAATAATAAATTTGTAGTACTTTCTGATGAATCAGGTAATATTCATATTGAAGTTCTTGAAGTAGGCGATAGCAGGATTGAAAGCGTATTAGATGCAGCCATCCATGACAATTTCACTGGATTCTATAAAATAGATGCATCAGGGTGTTATGATTCTCAAAAAAAATATGATAACACAACTATTCAAACAATGACAAGAGCACAGATCTTAGAATTGTTTAACGCATTCACAGGTACAGAAAATACTTTCATTGGTGCTGCAGTGAAAGCACCAGTGCCACCAGCACCTCCAAAACCTCCAAGACCATATAATCCAGGTGGTGGTGGGGGAAGTTCTGGAGGCGGCGGTGGAGGTTCAGCAATTTCACCTATGGATAATTTAGCAAAAAATCCTTTGGAACAGCCAGCGCAAAATGAAAAATTAAATACAACAAATAGTATTCCGCAAAGTAGCTTGGTTGTTAATGCACAATTAGCCATAACTTTATTAAGATTTCCAGTTAATGAAGAAATTCCTAAAATAAATATTGTAGATGCAAATGGTAATAATGGATTTGGAAAATGGTTAAATGTTCCAGAAAGTAATAATTGGTTATTCCTTGCTGGTGACTTAGCAGCAAATGGTGCTCTTGGAACTGCGGGTTTTGCTTCAAGTGGTTTATATAATCTTTCTTGGGGCACGACGAGCGGTTGGTATGGCTTTGATTCAAATGGTTTAATGATGACAGGATGGCAACAGATAAATGGAAGAAGATATTATTTCGAACCAAGTCCAAATGCTGCTAATTTTGGTGTGGCAGCAGTTGGCTTTAAGATGATAAAGGGAGAAGTATATAGATTTGATACAAATGGCGCTTTGATGAATTCTTAATATATTTTTAATGTTTTTTCATTATAAATGTGGTATAATATATTAAGAGGGCAACAATGGGAGTTTCAATAGCATTTTTTAATGTAAATTCCAAATTGCAAAGAACTCTTTACAAAAAAGAGAGTGTTTTAATTATGATAAAACCAGTGTGGCATAATGCCAACTGGTTTTTTATTGAAAATTAATTTCAATAAGTTTTATAGAAATGAGAAAATAGTTTTACATCATGTGATTAAGTTTAACTATCACTATTGGAGGAATAATATGCAAAAATTAATTTTAAGAAAATTAGTGGCTATCGTGTTGATAGTATCAATGATTTTTACTATGGGAGGATTTGTGACATTAGCAGAATCAATTTCTGATGTCGTAGAATCATCAAAAGATGAGAGTGAAGATAAATCAGACCTCTCCCATAAATATTATGATGACCTCGTAGGAGCGAGCAACAATGTAGGGGCGAGCACTGACAATGTAGAGGCGAGCACTGCGAGCCCTTCTTTTGCCGAAGAGGAAGATATAGAAAAGGATGAAGAGCAAGACTCAAATACCTATGAAGAAGAACCAGAAGAAGATGAAAATGCTGAAACCGAAGGTGCGAACGACAATATAGAGGCGGGCACCGACAATGTAGAGACAAGCTTAGCGAGCCCTTCTTTCGCCGAAGAAGATACTGAAGATGATGTAATTGATGACACTGATATAAACATTTCAACTCCAAGTGAAGAAACTGAAACTAATTTAAACATTGCAAGTGAGTCTTCAATAAATATAGAGGATGTTTCAAATGAAGTTATATCGACAACTTCTAATTTAATTCTTGCTACATTATCAGATGCATACTCTGAAGATTTATTGTTTGGGAGCATAGCAAGTGAATCAGTGATAGATTTAGCAAATTTATCAGAAATAAGTTCAGAAGGATACACTCAACTTTTAGGTGCTACAAATCTTAATCCTAAATCTACAATTATGTTTGGAAATTATAAACAAGTAACGGCAGGGACTACTGATCCAATAACATGGAAAGTATTGACAGTAGATACAGAAAATAATCGAGCACTTCTTTGGGCTGATAAAGTTTTAGATGGTGTTTTTCGTTATGGTCCTAGTTTTCGATGGGTATCAAGTGACCTTAGGACATTTTGCAATAACACATTTTATAATGAGGCATTTAATGCAGATGAAAAAAAAGCAATATGTGCAACAACACTTATGGACGATGGAATATCTAACCCTGATAATTATGTTTTTGTATTAAGTAAGCAAGAACTATTAGCATATAATTATACTTATATAAAGCAACATGATATACCAACTATGAGTGGTAAATCATTCATGGAATGGATGTGGGATTGCTTTAAGAAAGGTTTAAAAGAGTTAGATCAAATGATATATGCTGATGATACAACATCCCTAGTATGCTACCCTTCAGTTTGGGCAAAAACCTATACAAATGACCCAATATCTCAGTATAAAACTGATAAAGCTGAATATTGGACTCGTTCTAGGCGAGATGTTTTGTGGGAGGCATTTGTTGATGCAGTTGATTTTGATGGTCGATTGACAGCAACTCCTCCAGATCGTACTAGAGACAAATGGAAATATGGCATAGGATTTCGTCCTGCTATCTGGGTTGATTTGAATTCTTCGTATTTCTCAGGCAACACAAGTAAAATAAAATTTGATTTGGGTGGCAGTAGTTTTTTGGCTGATTCAAATTGGAATAACTTTACATCATATAGAGAGGGAGTAACAACGAAATTACCAAGTACAGAAGATATTAAAGCTCATTCTTCTACATTAGAACTCGCTGGGTGGATTTATGGTTCTAATCAAACAGAGCCTTCATTTAATATAACACCTACTACAAAAGGTGATATAACAGCAAAAGCAGTATGGAGAGGCAAACATTATAAAATTAATTGGGATTTGACCGATGCCACTTATGGTAATGATGGTTCTTGGAATGGTGAGGCAGGTAAAGATAATTATCAATATGGTGTAGGTTATACACTTCCAACAAATGTTACAGGCCCAACAGAAAGAATTTTTGACCATTGGGAGATAGGTGGAGTAAAAGTTGACAACATACCTACAGATGCTACAGGGGACAAGACTATAAAAGCAGTATATAGAAATACAATATATAAAATAAATTGGGATTTGGTGGATGATGAAACTGGAATTGAAGGGTATTTGGATGGAGACTATCCTACTACTTATGAGCATACTGTGGGTGTTAAAATATTGCCAAGTAGTGTAACAATATTTTCTGATCGCACATTTGACCACTGGGAAATAAATGGCATTGCCACAAACAGTATAGCAGAAAATGTAAGAGGTGATGTAACTTTAAAAGCGACTTACAAGTCCACAATTTGGTTTGGTTTATATCCACAAAGTGATGAAAGTGGAACACAATTAGAACCTATAAAGTGGAAAATACTATCTCAAAATGAAAATGAAGCACTCGTTGTTTCCGAAAAAATTTTAAACGGAAAAAAATGGATAGATGTATGGAACAATGACTCATGGGATACATCAAGTATTAGAACATGGTTAAGTCATGACTTTGCTTCTAGTGCTTTTTCAGATAATCAGTTGAATCGTGGAATAATTAATAAAACTATAACTACAGATGGAAAGGAAACTAACGATAAGATATTCTTGTTATCAATAGAAGAAGCAAAACAATATTTAGTTACAAACAATAGTTTAATAGCAAAACCTACGAAATATGCTGAAGCTTTAAGCAAAAGTATGAGAGTAGATAATAATATTGCATTTTGGTATCTTCGTACTAAAAGCTTAGACCATTCTAAAGCAGATTATGTTAATCAAATAGGTTTTATTGATGGAGTAAGTATTTTTGACAGTAGTACAAATGGCGAAATTGGTATAAGACCAGCATTTTATTTAGACCTTACATCTAATATTTATAAATCTTCTAACAATAGTGTAAATTTTAGATTAAATGGAGGAAGTTGGAACAATAAATCAGAACTTTGGAAAAGCTTTGATAAATATCAAGGAGGACAAAAATTACCTACGGCTGCCAATATAATACCACCAGAAGGCGAGACATTCCTTGGATGGGTATATAGTGGAGAAGATGAATTTGTAACTGAGATAGCACCAGACAAGACTGGCGATATAGTATTAGATGCGGTATATGGTTCTATATGGTTTGGAACATATCCTCAGGGAGATAAAACTGGAACTCAAAAAGAGCCTATAAAGTGGAAAATATTAAAGGGAGAAGGAAATGAGGCACTTCTTATATCTGATAAAGTGCTTGACAATGTTTCATATCATAATGCTCTTACGAGTGTAACATGGGGAAACTCTGATATAAGAAATTGGTTAGCTAATAATTTTAAAGATGAGGCATTTACCGAAGAACAATTTAATAATGGAATTGTGACAAAAAATATATCTACCTTAAATCAAGAAGATACTGACGATAAATTATTTATATTGTCGTATGATGAAGCAAAAAGTCTTTATAGTAATGATACTGATAGAAAATCTAAAGCCACTGAGTATGCAAAAAATATAAATAACAATGGAGGTAGATTATCTGTAAATAGTGACAATTATAGTGAGTATTGGCTTCGTACAAAAGGAACTGGTGTTACTAATAGTGCACAGTATGTGTTTACACGTGGCGATATCAATAGAGGTGGAGTATATGTAAATAATCGCACTGTAGGAGTAAGACCTGCATTTTATGCCGATCTTAATTCTGATATATTTAGAATATCAAATAATATGATAACTTGGGATTTAAATGGTGGAAGCTGGAAAGATGGTTCAAAACTTTGGGGTGAGATGACATCATATCAGGGTGGACAAAAATTACCTACAGCAGAAAATCTTATAGCGCCTCTCAACCAAGAGTTTTTAGGTTGGTCTTACTTAGGAGAAACTGCGACAATAAGTGAGATAGAATCAGACAAGACTGGAGATATAATATTAGTTGCACAGTGGACTAATCATCCATATAGTATTACATGGGATTTGATGGATTTACAATCAAAAGTTGAAGGTAGCTGGGTTGGAGAAACAGGGCCAAGCACATATACATATGGTGTTGGACTTCCATCACTTCCAACAAATGCTACAAGTAATGATGCACATAGAGTATTTGATCACTTTGAAGTTCTTGATAGTGCTTCATCTTCATGCATAACTAAAAAAGATACTGGCGATAAGATAATAGTCGCAATATATAGAAATAGAAAATATAATATAATTTGGGATTTGGAAGACAGAAATACTGGCGATAGTGGATATTTTGATGGAGATTATCCTACTACCTATGAGTATAATGTTGGTCTTGCTACGCTTCCAACAAATGTAATAGGACCTATAGGAAGAGAGTTTGATCACTGGGAGATAAATGGAAAAAAAGTTACAAATATTGAGGAGAGCAAAGATGGCACTGTCACTTTAAAAGCAGTATATAAAAATAAAATCTATAGTATAAGTTGGGCACTCGGTGAAGGCAAGTGGAAAAATAATTATAAGCCAATTGTTAGTTATGAATATAGCGTAGGAGCATCACTTCCAAATGCAAATGACCATATCAATTTACCAAATGGAAAATCATTTTCAAGATGGATAATGAGGTTTGAAGGAGACCCTACTATGTATACGGAAGGGAACATAGGTGTTTCCGCACATGGAGATGTGGAAGTAATGGCAGAATATGCAAATGTATCTTATAATTTAACATATCAAGATGAATATGGAAATCCAATAATTTGGGAAGGTGGCGTAGAAGGACCAGCAACCTATACATATCAAACTGGTATACCACATTTACCAACAAATGTTATAGCAACTGGCGAAAATGAGTTTGACCATTGGGAGATTAATAGTTTAATTGTCACTGGAATTGCTCCAACTGCATATGGTGATAAAGTTGTAATAGCAATGTATAAAAAGAAAAGATATAAAATTACTTGGCACCTTGATGATGCATATGGATATGCTGGTGACTGGGATGGAGAAGTAGGACAAGATACATATACATATGGTACAGAATATATATTACCAACAAATATAAAACCACCAAAAGCATCAAGTTTTTCTCATTGGGAGACAATGACAGGAGTAGCAACTACCAGCATACCAAAATTTGCTACAGGCGATAAGGAGTTTAGAGCAGTATATATAGGAACTGAATATAGGATTACATGGAAATTAAATGGAGCAGAGATTGATGCTGGACATTGTCCAGGTTCATATACATATCAACAGTTGGAAATGTCAGGACCAATAGCTCTACCAAATGAAAGTGAAATAACTAGTGTCCCAAGCGGAAAGCAATTTAGTCATTTTGCTATTAATGGTGCTCGTGCAACGGAAATACCAAAAGGAACCATGGGAGATTTAACAATAACACTTGTGTATAAGGGCGAAGATGTGCATAAAATAACTTGGGACTATGGTGTAGGAAAAGACCATTGGGAATTTGATGGATGGACACCACCTGCAACATTTTCAGAAGGAGTGCCAGTATCAATACCTGATGTTGAGTACTTGTATAAGACACCTAATGGTCGTGAGATAGATTATTTTACAGTTAATGGAGTTGAGGCACTTGAGATAGATACTAATACTGATGTAGTAGTTGCAGCAGTATTGAAAGACATAACATATAGAATTAAATATAATCTTGGAGATGGAAGTTGGGGAGAAGAAGAAGTTGGCGAAGAGACATATACACATGGAAATACTTATCTATTATCTACCGATATCATACCACCAAGAGGAAAGAAATTTGATCATTGGGAGATAAATGGAGTAGCAACTACAAGTATAATGCCAACTGATTATGGACATAAAGAGTTTACTGCTATATATGATACTGCTACATATCAAATATATTGGTATTTAGGAAGTTCAACTGTAAGTTCTAGTTTGCCAGAAGAATATACATATGGAGTTGAAGTACCACTTCCAACAGAAACAGAGATTACGACATCTGATGGAAGAGAATTTGATTACTGGACAGTAAATGGAGTGAGAACGACAAAAATAGATTCTTCATTTGCTGAATTTGTTGTTGTATCCGTTAATTATGTTTCATATTCAATAAATTGGGAATTTGGTGGAGGAAGAGTTCCATATTTTTACTTAGCATCTACATATGAAAAAGGTGCTGGACTAAAATTACCAGCTGCAAGTGATATAATCCCACCAAATAATTATACATTTGACTACTTAACAGTAAATGGAAATAAAGCAACTGAGATACCTACAACACAAGTAGGAAGTGTGGTAGTAAAAGCAGTTTATAAAAACTCACCATCACCAAGTCCAAGCCCAAATCCAAAACCAACACCATATTATCCAGGTGGAGGTGGTAGTGGTGGCGGAGGTGGTGGAGGCGGAGGCGGCATGCCAATGCCAGCCGCAGTTATTAATACTACTTACCTTAATTTGTTAAAGTCAATTTCACAAATATATAGTGAAAACAATGTTCAGTGGAAATATGACCCTGTATCAAATAAGTTTAAAATTAATATTAGTATTGGAAATGAAGTTATCTCGGTGGTAGATGGTTTCTGTAACATTAATAAAATCATTACTCAAAACAATAATGGGGTAGTGACACAAATACCAATAACAGATACATATTGCTTTAAGGATGGCAATATGCTTACTGGATGGATAAGAACTATAGATGGAAAATGGTATTTTATGGAGAATGCAAAAAATGCAAATGAAGGTAAGATGGTATTTGGATGGAAACAAATAGATGGAAAGTGGTATTACTTCACAACTGATGGAAGTATGTTAGTTAATGCCTTAGCACCTGATGGGCGCATGGTAGGAGCTGATGGAGCGGTGATAGTTGTATAGAATATAATTCTTATATAGTTCTTAATATATTTTTAATGCTTTTTCATTATAAATGTGGTATAATATAGTAAGAGGGCAGAAAATGAGAGTTTTTTCGCTTGTTTTAGTTATGAATAATGAAGTACAAAGAACTCTTTTAAGTATAAGAGATAGTTTTTATTATGATAAAACCAGTGTGGCATGATGCCTACTGGTTTTTTGTTTTTGCTTTTACTTTTTTCTTATTATATATACAAG
>JAFXWR010000348.1 GCA_017542725.1 Lachnospiraceae bacterium
AAGTATTATTAGTTGATGCAGACCCACAGGGTGATTTAACAACTTGTATGGGATATTATGATACAGAGAATATACCAACGATTGCTAATTTAATGGAAGCATCAATGAATGATAAAGATATAAATACTAATAATGTTATATTACATCATGATGAAGGTGTTGATTTAATACCATCTAATTTAGATTTATCGGCATTAGCAGTTTCATTAGTAAATGCTATGAGCAGAGAATATACTATGAGAAATTGCTTGAAAGATATTAAAAATAACTATGATTACATTTTAATTGATTGTATGCCGAGTTTAGAAATGATTACCTTAAATGCATTGGCGAGTGCTGATAGAGTTATTATACCTGTGCAAACACAATATTTAGCTGCCAAAGGTATGGGACAATTATTAAGGACTGTTCAAAGAGTAAAAAGGCAAATCAATCCTAATCTAAATGTAGAAGGTATTTTATTAACATTAGTAGATGGTAGAACTAATCTATCAAAAGAAACAAAAATTGCTTTGCAAGAAAATTATGGGAGTGTCATAAAGATATTTGATACTAAAATACCAATAGCAGTTAAAGTAGCAGAATCAACAAAGGCAGGACAGAGTATTTTTTCTTATGATAAAAATAATCGTGTTGCAGAGGCATATTCTTCTTTTGCAAAGGAGGTTATAGATAGTGGAAAAGAAAGAAAACAAAATGCACCTTCCCACGATAGATGACCTTTTTACAACACAAGAAGAAAGAGATAGTGCTAATTTAGAAAAAGTTATTGATATATCAATTAATGATATTGATGATTTCCCAAAACACCCGTTTAAGGTATTAGTTAATGATGAAATGCAATCTCTAATTGAAAGTATTAAATCAAAAGGTGTTATAGACCCTGTAATAGTTAGAAAGAAACAAGATGGTAGATATGAAATGATTTCAGGACACAGGCGAAAAAAAGCAAGTGAAATTTTGAAATTAGATACTATACCATGTCTTGTTCGTGATTTAACTGATGATGAAGCAACTATTATAATGGTAGATAGTAATTTACAAAGAGAGAAAATATTACCTAGTGAAAAAGCATTTGCTTATAAATTAAAATTAGAAGCAATTAAACATCAAGGCGAAAGAACAGATTTAACTTCGGCACCAATGGAGCAGAAGTTAGATGCAAGAGATGTTGTTGCTAATGAAGTTAAGGAAAGCAGAGAGCAGGTTAGACGATATGTTCGTTTAACAGAATTAATACCAAAGTTTTTAGAGATGGTTGATAATGATAGTTTAAAACAATCTCCTAGTATGGCATTTAGACCAGCAGTTGAAATATCTTATTTAACAAAAGAAGAACAAAATGATTTATTAGATATTATGGAATGTTATGATTGTACACCATCATTATCACAAGCTATCAGACTGAAAAAATTAAGCCAAGATGGAAAACTTACTATTGATGATATAGAAGAACTGATGGAAGAAGAAAAACCTAATCAAACTCCTAAATTGAAAGTAAGTATGAACAGATTAAGTAATGTACTCCCAAATACTCTAAAAAACGATAGAGAACGAGAGGAGTATGTTATTAAGGCAGTTGAGTGGTATGACAAATATCAAAAAAGACTTAAAGAACGAAATTCCCAAGAGAGATAATGGGAGTATGTTTGCTAAAAAATCCCTCCTTACAATCCACCCTAAAAAAAATACTAACTATTATTACTAACTGAAAAAGAAAATATAGAAATAGTAAGATTTGTAGTAATGACAAAAAATGTTTTAAATGCTAGTATGGTGGCAGAAAAGGAGTGATGTTTAATGAAATTAATTCGTTTGTTTGTAGGTTTTGTTGTTGTTAGTTTGATTTTAGGAATTGGAAGTGCTTTTAATGGACAGTCAGCTTCTCAAATTACCGAGAATGATAACGGTGAAATTAGTGAAAAAGTTGATTTACCAGAATTAACAAGTGTTGAAGAAAGTACAAATGATGTAATTAGTCAACCTAGCGAGAAAAAGGAAGTTCAAGAAACCAAGAAAACTAATATTAGTGCTAACAAAAGCAAAGAACAAAAGCAAGATATTAACAATTCTTCAACAAATCAAAAGATACAACAAGAACCAAAAACAGATAATCAATTAAAAAATAATTTAAATCCAAATGAAACACCAAAAAGTGTGG
>JAFXWR010000349.1 GCA_017542725.1 Lachnospiraceae bacterium
AGTCAGAAAAAAGTATGGTGGCTATGTACACAAGGGCATGAGTGGCAAACAAGTATTCACAATAGAAATCAGGGTAAAGGTTGTCCCTATTGTAGTGGTAGCAAGACAGAACGCCTTGTATATGCTTATTTAAAGGAGTTACAGATTCCATTTACAGCAGAGAAGAAGTTTGAGCAAGATATACGAGTAAAGTGGTTTCCTTTTGATGTGTGGATTTCAAGTAAAAGAATGATAATAGAACCCGATGGTATTCAACATTTCGTAGATAGAATTGGGTATTTTGAACAGAATGAGCCTTTTGATAAACGCAGAAACAATGACAATATCAAAAATCAATTCTGTTTAGAGCAAAAGATACCTATATTGCGTATTCCGTATACATATAATCCTGATACAGATAAAGAAAAGATTCAGCAACTTGTAAAGGATTTTGTAGAGACAAGAAAAGTATCAGATGAAATTATTGAATTTTACGAATACTATAAGGAAGATAATAACTATGCGAGGATAGTACGAAAATTAAATAAGCTGGTAGAAAGTTAAATTATTTTAAGTTTTTACAAGCAAACCCTTGACAATAAAGAGTTTATGTAATATTATATTATAAGAAGTTAAGATTTTTTAACAAAAATGTACGGAAAAGTTGAGTTACGAAGGAGATAAGAACATGTTAGGAACTAGAAAGTTTACACTTTATCCAGAAGGAGACAAACAGGAAGTAAATAGGGTTTATGACTATATTAGAAAGGGTCAGAAAATTGAATCACAGATGCTTAATATAGCCATATCTGCTTTGTATTACTCTATGCTGATGGGTGAGGATAAGGAAAAGCGTCCTATTTATAATGAGGATGGTACACCTAAACTTAATAAAAAAACCGATAAGCCTTTGGAAAGAAGTGCCTATGATGAATTGTTACTTTTATGTAGACGAACACCAGACTCAAAGGCAGGTTCAATATATGAAGGTAAGGTTTCTATGGAAGATTATCCAGTAGGATTACCTATTGCTGGTGAAGCTGGTCGTAAAGCAGATAGTAAGTTAAAGGACTGTAAAAAGAAGGGACTTTTTAATGGTAAACTTTCTTTACCTACATATAAGGTAGACAATCCGCTTAGTATACCTAAGATGTATGTGACACCGCTTGGTAGCATAGAAATCAAGAAGGATGTGAAGAATACAGTAGGTATCTATTATGATACATAAAAATATCCTACGCCTATGTCGTTTTATGAAGCCTTAATGAATGATACAAATGTTGAACTTTTTATGAAGTTCTGTAATAATATAACATTCAAGTTCTGTTTGGGTAATGTAAAGGATTCTCTTTATTTAAGACGTACACTAGAGTCTTTGTTTAACGGTGAAATTAAGGCTTGTGACTCGTCTATACAGGTAGAGGGTAAGAAGATAATGCTTAATATGTGTGTAGATTATCCAAAACGAACATATGAGTTGAATAAGAATATAGTTATGGGTATAGATATTGGTTTTATAGTACCAATAATGTGCGCTTTGAGTAATCACGAATATAAGAGATTGGCACTAGGCAGTAGAGAATTTATTAATCATCATAGAATTATGTATCAGAAACAGAGAAGTAGTGTTTCAAAAAGTATGAGAGATAATAGTACAAATGGACATGGTAGAAATAAAAAAGTACGTCCTGTAGATGAAATAAAAGCAAATGAAAGTAATTTTGCTAAGACTTATAGTAAAACACTTGCTCGTAAAGCGGTAGATTATGCGATAAAAAATCATGTTGGTGTTATTCAGATGGAGAATCTTAAGCATATCTCCAGAGACGAAAGACAGCAGTTTGTACTAAGAAATTGGGGTTATTATGAATTGCAGAAAAGTATTGAATATGCAGCAGAACAAGCTGGTATAGAAGTACGTTATGTAGAACCTGCTTATACATCACAAGTATGTAGTATTTGTGGACATAGGGGAGAGCGTACAGCACAAGCAACGTTTGTTTGTACTAATCCTGATTGTAAGATTCATGGAAAGTATAAAGAAGCAGAAAAGACAGATTTTGATGTAAATGCGGATTTCAATGGTGCAAGAAATATTGCTATGAGTGACCATTTTGTAACAGATGGTACAAAGAGTGTAGAACTTGTATTTAATGAAGAATTTACTAATGAGCAGAGAGAAATTTTTGCGAATTGTGTAAGTGAAAATCAGACATACACACATTGTTATGTAGCTGGAAATACAGTAAGTATTATGTGTGATGATGGTTATTGGCATGATTTTGACTTGAAGATTGTTGAAAAGGCAGTAAATGATGATAGTGTTGATAAGCTGAATGGTGAGAAGAAAGAAAAGAAGGCGAAAACCACTAAAACAAAGAAAGAAAAAGCTGCTTAATACAGAAGTTAAGAAATATTATATGTGCGAGTAGACGAACACAAAAAATAGCTGTCTATTGGGGTGTCTTTGACAAGTAAGGTTATCTGTCGATTGCCTTATCATCCCTAACGAGAGATTAAAGGTAAAAACACGAGCGAAGCGAGTGTCTTTAATACTCTTGAAAATCCTTGTTAATTGAATAAAGTTTGACCCTTTGGAAGGTTAGGAAATAACAAGGGTACAAAGGATAATAACAACCGCTAGTGCCAAG
>JAFXWR010000350.1 GCA_017542725.1 Lachnospiraceae bacterium
AAAGGAATTGCAATTGTATTCATATCATATAGATTAAATGAAATTTTAGATATTTGCAATCGAGTTGTAGTCATAAGAGATGGTTATGTGGTAAAAGATAGTGACATAGATAAGATTACTGTAGAAGAGATAACTAAACAGATGATAGGTAGAGAAGTAGATACTAAGGCAAGAAAAACTAGAAGTAATCAGAGTAATGACATAATAATGTCTATAAAAAATCTTTATGTAGATATGCCTGGTGAAAATGTAAAAAATCTTTCACTAGATATAAGAGATGGCGAGATTCTTGGTATAGGTGGACTTGCGGGTCAAGGAAAACTTGGCATACCAAATGGCATAATGGGTCTTTACGATGCAGAAGGAGAAGTCGTATATAAAAATGAAAAAATAAACATAAATGACCCGATGAGTTCGCTGAGTAGAGATATAGCATTCGTATCTGAGGATAGAAGAGGAGTAGGACTTTTATTAGATGAGTCGCTCGAATGGAATATTTCTTTTTTGACAATGCAGGTTAAAAATAAGTTTTTGAAAAATCTTTTTGGAAAATTCATTTCATTTAGAGATAACAATGAAATAAAAAATGTTACAGACCATTATATAGATGCACTGAATATAAAATGTACAAGCTCAAAGCAAAAAGCAAAAGAGTTATCAGGTGGAAATCAGCAGAAGGTGTGTCTAGCTAAGGCATTTGCCATGAATCCAAAATTCCTTTTTGTATCTGAACCAACTCGAGGCATAGATGTAGGTGCAAAGGCATTGGTACTTGATGCACTTAAAGGTTATAATGAGAAGCATGGCACTACGGTAGTTATGATTTCATCTGAGATAGAAGAACTTAGGCAGATTTGCGACAGGATAGCGATAGTTTCAGATGGTAAAATTGCAGGAATCTATGATGCTTCTGAATCAGTAGAAAAGTTTGGTGCACTTATGATTGGTGCAAATGCGGCTTAAAGGGTGGTGTGAAGATGAAAGATAAAAAATTTGATATAAAAAATCTTATAAATGATTTCGGAGTTCCAAGACTTATTATACTTGGCTTTTTGATGCTTTTATTTATACTCGCTCCCTTTGTAGGAGCTGATTTGCCTACTCAGTTTACAAATCTTTTTAATAGGTTTAGTTGGAATGCCGTGTTAGTACTTGCGATGGTTCCTATGATTCATAGTGGCTGCGGACTAAATTTTGGACTTCCATTTGGAATCATAGCAGGACTACTTGGAGGTACTATAGCGATAGAACTTGGGTTTACAGGAGCCATAAGTTTTTTGATGGCTATACTTTTTGCTACACCATTTGCAATAATTTTTGGATATCTCTATGGTATCTTACTCAATCACATAAAAGGTGGAGAGATGATGGTTGCAACCTATGTAGGATTTTCTGCAGTATCATTTATGTGCATGATGTGGCTCTTACTTCCATACCATAGCCCTACCATGGTTTGGGGATATGAGGGAAAAGGACTCAGAACTACTATATCACTTGAAGGATTTTATGATAAAGTTTTATCAAAATTTCTTGAGATTAAGATAGGGAATTTTTCATTCCCAACTGGTGCGATACTTTTCTTTGCACTTTTAAGTTTTCTCATGTGGTGCTTCCTTAGAACTAAAACTGGCACAGCGATGACTGCAGTTGGTTCAAATCCAGTGTTTGCAAAAGCATCAGGAGTAAATATTGATAAGATAAGAACACTATCGGTAATTATGTCAACATGGCTCGCTGCTATAGGTATACTTATATATGAACAGGGATTTGGATTTATACAACTTTACATGGCACCATTTAATATGGCGCTCCCTGCAGTTTCTGCAATACTAATTGGTGGTGCATCGGTCAATAAAGCGAGTATTGCAAATGTTATAATAGGAACTTTACTTTTCCAAGGTATAGTTACTATGACTCCAACAGTTATGAACTCTATGATACATATGGACATGAGTGAAGTTATAAGAATAATAGTTTCAAATGGTATGATACTTTATGCACTTACCAGAAAAACAAATGAAGGGAGGAGAGCATAATGAAATTTGATTTGAAAAAATTTCTTGCAGATCGTTCCGTCCCTATAATGTTTATAATTATATGTTCCGTATGTATACCACTCAGTGGTTTCTCTACAGGTTATCTTTTAAATGAGATAGTTACAAGAATTGTTAGAAATACATTTTTGATTTTGAGTCTTTTGATACCAATAATGGCAGGTATGGGACTTAACTTTGGTATGACTTTAGGTGCTATGGCAGGAGAAATTGCACTTATATTAACATCTGACTGGCAAATCTGGGGAATACCTGGAGTTGTACTTGCTATGATTTTATCTATTCCTATATCAATTTTACTTGGAGCACTTTGCGGAACGCTCCTTAATAAATCAAAAGGTAGAGAAATGATTACAAGTTATATAATAAGTTTCTTTATCAATGGTATATATCAATTAGTTGTTTTATATATGATGGGACCTATTATACCGATAATTCATGAAGCAATAAAACTCCCAAGAGGTTATGGCATTAGAAACACTGTAAGCCTATTGAATTTGAGACAATCTATAGACAATCTTATTTCTATAAATATCTTTGGTGTCAAAATACCAGTAGCGAGTTTCTTGATAATCATTGCGCTCTGCATATTTATACTTTGGTTTACAAAAACTAAACTTGGTCAAGATATGAGGGCGGTTGGACAAAATATGGAAGTTGCAAGAGCCGCTGGTATAAATGTAGAGAGGACGAGAGTTTTATCTATAGTTATGTCAACAGTACTTGCGGGATTTGGTATGATACTTTATCTTCAAAATATGGGAAATATCGCGACTTATAGTTCTCATAGTCAGATAGGAATGTTCTGTATAGCAGCACTTCTTGTAGGAGGGGCATCAGTAGATAAGGCAAGTATCGGAAATGTTTTTCTCGGTGTTATACTTTTCCATCTTATGTTTATAGTTGCACCAAAGGCTGGAACAGTTATAACTGGTGACTCAATGATTGGAGAATATTTTAGAGTATTCATATCTTATGGAGTCATAACTCTTGCGCTCGTAATGTATGAGACGAAGAAACATAAAAAGAAGAAAATGGCGGAGGGAAGTGACGATGAAAAATAAAAGTTTAATTTATAAAATTATACTTGTCCTAGTTCTTGTAGTCATTTGTTTCATCATGATATATATAGGAAGAGGACATACTTTGTATTTTGATAGTAAGAGTATGGAGGTAGATGGCGTAACAATTAATCCGCCTTATCGTATCCAAGTGAATGTAAAGGGCAAAGAAGTTGCTGACCTTAAAGATGGTGATAGAGGTATGGCTATCTGGATAGGACCTAAGGCTCACATTGAATTAGTAGTAACAAAGGAGAAGGGTGTTGGTAAAGAAAATATTAAGTATGATGTGCCACTTCCAAGAAA
Source organism: Lachnospiraceae bacterium (assembly GCA_017542725.1). The sequence goes on from JAFXWR010000350.1 coordinate 3,422, forward strand.
ATATGATGGAGTTGTAATTAATCTTGTGGGACTCCTGAATAATGCAAAGTATGACGAATATATAAGTGAGTTTGTGCCACTAGCGACAGCAACTTCAGATAGCGAGGAAGAAGTGGTTATAGATGATATGGGGGAACTTGGATTTGGAGAGTAAAATTGGAAATTTAGAACCAAAGAAAGTATTTAAGTATTTTTCTGATATATGTAAGATTCCACATGGCAGTGGAAACCTTGATGGCATAGTTAATTATCTTGTAGAATTTGCAAAATCGCATAGTTTAAAGTACATAGTGGATGATGCTAAAAATGTCGTAATATACAGTAGAGGCGAAGCTTGCGAGCCCGTTATATTGCAAGCCCACACTGACATGGTCTGTGTCAAAGATTCAAACTCCACTAAAGATTTATCTAAAGACCCACTCGACATATATGTAGATGGAAATTATCTTAGAGCCAAAGGCACAAGTCTTGGCGCTGATGATGGTATAGGCGTAGCAATCATTCTTTCTATACTTGACGATGCGGATGAAAAATTTCCGCCTATAGAGGCACTTTTTACATCCGATGAAGAGAATGGTATGAATGGTGCTCTTGCTATTGATGGAAGTTTGTTCAAAGGAAAAAAATTAATCAATCTCGATTCAGAAACTGAAAGTGAGCTTACAGTGTCTTGTGCAGGTGGAACACAATACTTAAGTGAAATTCCTATTACTAGAGAAGAATCTATATGTTGTAGGGGCGAAGCTTGTGAGCCCGATTATAAAAAATATACTATAAAAATTTCCGGCCTACTTGGTGGCCACTCTGGCATGGAAATTCATAAGGGCAGAGCCAATGCAATTGTTGAAGTAGCCAATGTACTAAAATCTATGGAAGAAGAGAATATAGATTTTTATCTTGTGTCTATAGATGCTGGAAAATTTGACAATGTTATTTGCCCTGAGGCAGAAGGTTATGTGCTTATTAACTCACATGACGAAGATAAATTCAAAAATTTAATTTCAAAACTTGATGCTGACTTAAAATATGAATACCAACTAACTGACAAAAACATCACACTTGAAACTAAACCCGTAGAGGAGGACATTCTGTCGTCCCATGTAGGGGCGGGAACTGCGAGCCCGCTTGACAAAAACTCCACTCAAAAAATCATTGACATCTTAATCACCATCCCCCAAGGCTTAATTGAGATAAGCCAAGAGTTTATCAATATCCCATGGACTTCACTAAATCTTGGAGTGATAAAAACTGAAAGTGATAAGATAGTATTGTCTGGTCTCATTAGATCAAATAATGATTTTAAAAGAATAAAACTTGTGAGAAAGTTTGAAACTATAATAAAAAATGCTGGAGGAAAATTCTTTGACAAAGGTCACTATCCTGCATGGGAATACAACAAGAATTCAAAATTAAAAGAAGACATATTGAAAGCTTATAAGAACTCCTATGGACGAGATATGGAAGTTGTGGCGACACATGGAGGACTTGAAAGTGGTCTATTCATCGAGAAAATTAAGGGACTAGAGGTCGTATCTATAGGTCCAACTATGGAGGGTGTTCATAGTGCAGACGAGAAACTGCATATTGATACGGTTGGGAAATTATATAGTTTCCTTATAGAGTATTTAAAAGACTGCAAATAAGAGCCTATAATGGCTCTTTTTTGGTTATACAGTGTATAAATTATTGGTTGACATCTTGTCATAATTTTAATATAATATTATTAAGAAAAAATTAAGAAATTTAAATCCGTTGTATGGGTAACGGATGGGTTTCAGATTGAGGAGAAAGATTATGAATACGAGTTTTGAAATTCTTGCCGTGATTGTTATTTATCTTTTACTTGTAATCTTTACTGGAGTAATGATTGGCCGTAGAACTAAGCAAAACAGTGAAGGATTCTTCCTTGGGGGCCGTGGTATGGGACCGCTTGTTACTGCGATGTCAGCAGAAGCGAGTGATATGAGTTCATACCTACTTATGGGTATACCAGGAGTAGCATATCTTACAGGACTTGCAGATGCAACTTGGACAGCTATAGGACTTGGTATAGGTACATATCTCAATTTCTTATTAGTATCAAAGAGGCTTCGTCGTTATAGTGCAAAGATTGATGCTATAACTATTCCTGGTTTCTTTTCAAAGAGATTTGGTGATAAGACAAGCACTTTAGAGACTGTCGCTGCACTTATCATCATTATATTCTTTATACCTTATGTAGCATCTGGACTTCAGGCTATAGGTAAATTATTTACAACACTCTTTGATATGAATTACATGGTAGGAGTTGTTATTGGTGCTGTTGTTATACTTTCATATTCAGCAATAGGAGGATTCGGTTCTGTAGCTGTTATGGACCTTATCCAATCTATCATAATGACATTTGCACTTGTTGTTATAGTATTTTTTGCTATCAATAAAGCAGGCGGATGGGCAAATGCAATGACATACTTAAAAGGTCTCCCAGGATATATGGCTTTAAACCAAACTTATGATCCAGGAACTAACACAGCTGGTGCATATGGATTAATTACAATTATATCAACTATGGCATGGGGACTTGGATATTTTGGTATGCCACATATCTTAGTTCGTTTTATGTCAATTAGACACGAAGACGAATTGAAAACTTCTCGTCGTATTGCTACTACCTGGGTATTTATTTCAATGGGAGTTGCAATTATCATTGGTATCATTGGTAAGGCAATGTCAAATGAGGGTGTAATTGCACAGCTCAGCGGTTCAGATTCAGAGAGAGTTATTATACATATAGCAAATCTTCTTGCTAAAAATGGTGTGTTCTTTGCAATTGTTGCAGGTATCATCTTGGCAGGAATTTTAGCAGCAACTATGTCTACTGCAGATTCACAGCTTCTATGTGCAGCTTCATCATTCTCAGAAAATATTATGAAGGGCACATTTAAGAAGAAACTTGATGAGAAGCAATCACTTGTTGCAGCAAGATGTACAATAATTGTAATTGTATTATTAGCAATCATTATAGCAAGCAATCCAGACTCACCTATTGGAAAGAGTATATTCCAAGTAGTTGCATTTGCATGGGCTGGATTTGGTGCATGCTTTGGTCCTGGAATGCTCCTTGCATTATTTGATAAGAGAATGAATAAGCAAGGTATCGGAGCTGGTATGATAGCAGGTGCAGTAGTAATATTCGTTTGGAAGTTTATGGTTCGCCCACTTGGTGGAGTATGGAACATTTATGAACTTCTTCCTGCATTCTTAGTAAACCTCATTGTAGCAATTATTGTTTCAAAGGTTACAGCACCTCCAGAGAAAGAGATTCAAGATACATTTGATGAGGTTATGACAAATATTTAATGATTAGTTTTGAGAGCGGTCGAGTGCCGCTCTTTAATATGTTTAAAGTTAGACTTGGATGTTAATAAATATAAAGTTTTAAGGAGGAAATGTTTTATGAATTTAACAAGAAAAGTAGACTATAGTAAGTATGAGCAAGTGTTACAAGTTATTGACTCTCACACAGTTGGAGAGTTTTGTCGTATTGTAACTGGTGGTTTTAAGGAGCCAGAAGGCAATACAATGATTGAGAAAAAGAATTGGATGAAGAAAAATGCTGACCACCTTAGAACTGCACTTATGCTTGAGCCAAGAGGACATAGGGAAATGTTTGGTGCATTTTTAGTAGAGCCAATACATAAAGAAGCACAATTTGGTGTAATATTTATGGATACAGGTGGATACTTAAATATGTGTGGGCACTGCACAATCGGAACTGTAACTTGTATACTTGAAGGTGGACTTCTTCCTATGAAGGAAGGTTTGAATGAAGTAGTTCTTGAAGCGCCAGCAGGTATAATCAGAACTAAAGCAATAGTTGAAAATGGAAAAGTAGAATCAGTTACACTTACAAATGTTCCAGCATTTGTTTACAAAGACAAATTAGAAACCACTATAGATTTTGAAGGAACAACTTATAAAGTTCCTTATACTATATCATTTGGTGGTTCATTCTTTGCAATAGTAGACACTACTAAAGTTACTCCAGCTATTCCTAAGATTGAAGCACATAATGCAGGTTGGTATGCTAACTTTGGTATGGCATTACTTCCAAAAGTAAATGCAGAGCAAAAAGTTAAACATCCACTGCTTGATATCACAACAATAGACCTTATGGAATTCTATGGAGATACTCCAAATCCAGACAAAGCAGATAAGAGAAATACAGTTGTATTTGGTGACCATTCAGTTGATAGATCACCTTGTGGAACTGGAACATCTGCTAAACTTGCCACTCTTTATCACGAGGGAAAAATTAAGCAGGGCGAAGTATTTAGATATGAAAGTATTATAGGTTCTATATTTAAGGGAGTATTCAATTCAACTACTAAGGTAGGAGAATTTGATGCAGTTATTCCTGAAATTACAGGAAGTTGTTACTTGACTGGTGTTTCTGATTACATAATTGATCAAGAAGATGCTCAGAGATATGGCTTCGTAGTTGGATAGGAGAAAGTATGGCTGACGAAATTGTAATGCGTCAATTAACAATTCGTTCATTCCACTGCGATAAGGTTGATTGGGGTGATGAGTACGCATTCAAAAAAGATGGAAGCAACTATTCTATGACTTTGAAAAAAGGCATAGAAGATGAAATGAAAAAAAGTTCTGATCTTTTTGAAAACATTACGGTCAAGATACTTAAACCTGGTGAGCACCATATAAAAATAAATTCTGTAATGGATGTGTTCCCCATATCAGTTAAAGCACTTGGAAAACTTGGAGAGGGTATCACTCACACTATTACTGGCGTATATGTTATGCTTACAGGAGTGGATACTGCAGGTCGTCAAATTTGTGCTTTTGGAAATTCTGATGGGTGGATGGATGAGAAAGTTACGTTCAATCAACCGGGAACTCCAGCGGATGAAGATTATATAATTTTAGTTGATGTTCTAATTAAAGAAGGTTATGCAACTAAGAGAGTTGGACCAGATGCGTGTCATGCTGCGTGTGAAATTATGTGTGACCCCATAAGAGCTTATCTAAAAAAGTTTCGCGATGGTGATGAGAGCGAAAGACATGTATATAAAGATTTGATACATCCTGGTAAGAAAAAAGTTGCAGTAGTAAAACTAGTTTCAGGGCAGGGCGCAATGTATGATACACATTATATGCCAAAAGAACCATCAGGGTTTAGTGAAGGAAGATCAATTATCGATTCAGTTGGCTCGCCAATCATCTTATCAGCAAATGAATATAGAGATGGCGCGCTCCGCTGCCTATATGGTTAGGGGGAAATTATGGGAGTAGGACCAAGTACAAAAGAGACCACCTTACATCATTTTAGAGATCCACTTATCAATTTAATTGCAGAAGATCCAAGTATTGATTTTCTTGGAGTTATAATTGGTGGCATACCAGATAGAAATGTTGACAAGAAATTTACTGGAGAGAGAATTGGCGCATGGCTTGAAGCTATGCGTTGCGATGGTGCTATAGTGTCAGAAGACTCTTGGGGAAATAGCAATGTTGATCTCGCGGCTACCATGGAAGCTATTGGAAGACGTGACATACCACAAGTTGGAATGGTGTTCCAAGGCACACAAGGTATAGTCGAACAAAATGAGTATATGGATACTATGGTTGATACTAATCACAGTGAAGAAGGAACAGAGACAAATATAGTTGCACAAAATTGTATGACTATAGCAGAAGCTCGAAAGTGTGTGGCACTACTAAAGCTCAAGATGAGTAGAAAGTATGGTCACTTATAAAAAATCGCCCTTAAGGGCGATTTTCTTTTACAAATTTTTTATATGCGCTTAGATTAAATGTAATTTCAAGTGGCACGTCAATTCTATTTGGACATAGCCTATTGCATTTGTAGCATCTTCGACATTCTTCCGCATGTTTCATTTCTATGGCTAACGCATCATCTGATAAAATTTTATTTAATGCATCTTTATCATTTTTATCAACTTTGTTTAGTTCATCAATAAATGTAATTACTTTTGAGATATGAATATTTGCAGCGCATGGAAGACACAAGTCACATTTTATACAATTATTCTGTGACATATACTACGTAGTTATCTTTTCTAGCAGGACCATCTGCCATAAAAGGTTCATCAGTGTAACCAAGTATGCAGTAACCAATTCCTACATAGTTACCATTGAGTCCCCATTTTTTTAGAAGTGCTTTTCCGTCTTCCCTTTCAAATGTTTCTTTTGCTCTATGAATCCAGCAAGCACCAAGTCCAAGACTTGCTGCAGCATTCATAAGATTTCCCATTATGAGAGAACCGTCATATACTGTGTTTTTATTGTCGGCATCTCCGAGAACTAAGATTGCCATAGGGGCACCATAGAATGGATGTGAGCCCGCCTTACCCATGACATCTGCATTTATAACTTCTGCAGCGTTTAAATCATCTTTGTTTGTGATACATACGAGAGTAGGGCTTTGCTTGCCTGACGCAGTTGGGGCATATGTGCCAGCCTTTAATACTTCCTCATAGACTTCCTTTTCTACAGGCTTTTCAAGATACTTTCTAACGCTTCTTCTTTTCAATAATGTGTTTAATGTTTCGTTCATAATACACCTCCGTGGCAAAATTATAGCAAAAATAAGCCATAATATCAAACCAAAATGTAATAGAAAGTGGCTTATTTTAAGTTGTTTTATTGCGAGTATTGTGATAAAATATATTAAATTATGGGCTAAAACCCATTAGTTTTGTTGTGGGTATAATTATAGAGGGGGCAAATATGAGTAAAGCTGATGTTATATTTGTAAAAATGTGTAGAGACATACTTGATAATGGTACTGACACTAAGGGAGAAAAAGTGAGACCTCATTGGGAGGACGGAACTCCTGCCTATACAATAAAGAAGTTTGGCATTTGCAATCGTTATGATTTGAGAGATGAATTTCCTGCTATAACGCTAAGACCTACTGGTCTTAAGAGTTGTTTTGATGAGATATTGTGGATTTGGCAAAAGAAGTCAAATGATATAAGAGACTTAGGTTCACATATTTGGGATGAGTGGGCTGGAGATGATCACACTATCGGAAAGGCATATGGATATCAATTAAAAGTTAAGCATAAATATAAAGAGGGTGAGTTTGACAAAGTAGATAGAGTTATATATGACCTTAAGAATAATCCATATTCAAGAAGAATTATGACAAATATTTATGTGCACCAGGATTTGCATGAGATGAATTTATACCCATGTGCTTACTCTATGACATTTAATGTTACAAAAGATAAAAATAGTGATAAATTAATTTTAAATGGTTTGCTTAATCAAAGGTCAAGTGATGTGCTAGTGGCAAATAATTGGAATGTATGCCAATATGCACTCCTCATCATGATGCTTGCAAGAGAATGTGATATGATACCAGGAGAACTTGTGCATATGATTTCGGATTGCCATATTTATGATAGGCATATACCAATAGTTGAAGAAATGCTCAAGAGACCACAATTTCCAGCACCAAAGGTGTCGCTTAATCCTGTTAAAAAACATTTTTATGATTTTATAAAAGAAGATTTGATTATAGAAGATTATCAAAAGAATGAACAGATAAAAAATATTCCAGTGGCTATATAGTTAATGAAGTTAAAAAAGATAATTGAAAATGTTTTACTAACTTTTTTTTTCCTGGTTGTAATAGCATATCCATGGGTTGCTACATTTTTGGGTGTAGAAAATAATTTATCAGGTGCAGAAGAAAAAGTCGAGTTTAGTTTCGAAAATATCGATGACTATATTATTCAAAACTTTCCAGGTAGAGAGTTATTGGTTAGAACTAAAAACCAATTATTATATTCTCTATTTGATGTCTCTCCAAATTCAAGTATCACAAAGATTGAAGATACATTATTTTCCACAGAAACATTAAACTATTATTTTCATCGACTTCATAAAGTTGATAATTCTGAGGTTAATACACTTGTTGAGAAACTCAGTAAGTTCAATGACATTTGCAAAGAGAAAGGAAAGAAGTTACTAATAATTTTGACTCCAACAAAGCCAAGATACTACGATGGCATATTGCCATTCGCCGACGATGTAATCATGCTTTATGAGAATAATAAATTAACAGCTGATTATGATAATTTGCTGCCTTATGATAAAATTTCAGCTGCTCTAAAAAATACAGATTTGAATTGCTTCGATTCTATCAATTATATTGACAACCATAGAAGTGATATGTTAGGTGGGAAAGTGCCGCTATTTTATAAAAGTAGTCATCACTGGTCAATCTATAAATCAAATCTCATAGGATTAGCTTTGCACGAACACATTAGGAAAACTATGGATATAAAGCTGCCGAGGATGACTGTAACTGCATCTCCGTCAGATGTAGCCGTATTTCCAGATGCTGATCTATTCAATGTATTAAATATCTATGATAAGCCAAACGAACAGTTTTATGAGTCTGTTATAGAATATAAAGATTTTGATAATGATAATTTGAATTTCACTATACAGGGCGGTAGTTTCTTAGGTGGATTACTGTTTCCGCAAAGTACTATAAGTGTTTTTGGAAAAGTGTTTCACATAGAAAACAAGAATTTACTATATAATAATTATAAAGATCACTGTGCTTTTGAAACCTATGATGAATTAAACAAAAAGTTTGGTTTGATACAGCATTTGAAAAAGACAGATGTATTTATACTTGAAATCAATGAACTTAATGTCTATAATGCGACATTTGGATTTTTAGACTATTTACTTGCTCATGAGGAGGAAATATAGATGGTATTTTCTTCTCCAATATTCTTATTTTTGTTTTTGCCAATATGTTTGATTTGCTATCTGCTTACAAACTTATTTGGAAATATCAAAGCAGAGAATGTATGCTTGCTGATTTTTTCAATAATATTTTATGCATATGGTAGTTTAGATTTTTTACCGATATTATTACTATCTATAGTACTTAATTTCATTTTTTCAAAGATAGTAGACATTGTTGAAAATAGATATTTGAGGAACTTTGTATTTATTATTTCCATACTTATGAATGTAGGACTACTTGTAATTTATAAGTATTTGAACTTGTTTACAGGATTCTTATTTGGAACACAAAATGCTACTAATATAAAACTTCCTATAGGAATTTCATTTTATACATTTCAAGTTTTATCTTATCTTGCGGATGTTCGTAGAAGAAGTGTTAAATCAAGCAATAATATAATTGATTTTGCACTTTTTACAATGCTTTTTCCACAGCTTATAGCGGGACCTATAGTTAGATATAGTACTATAGAACTGGAATTAAAAAGAAGAAGAACTATTTTCACTTCATTTTCAGATGGCATCATGAGATTTATGGTTGGCTTTACAAAAAAAATAGTTCTTGCCAATGCACTTGGTAAAATTGCGGATATTGCCTTTAGTGAACTTGGTTACTATTACATGGGACCCTTATTATCTGCCTTCGCGATAATATGTTATAGTATGCAAATATATTTAGACTTCTGGGCATATTCTGATATGGCGATTGGTATAGGAAAAATATTTGGTTTCACATTTCCGGAAAACTTCAATATGCCTTTTTTATCAACAAGTATATCGGAATTTTGGACTAGATGGCACATCACTCTATCATCATTTTTTAGAGACTATGTGTACATACCACTTGGTGGCAGTAGAAAAGGACTATTCATCACGTGCATTAATCTTACTATAGTGTTTGCACTTTCTGGATTTTGGCATGGTGCGAGTTTTAACTTTTTGTTCTGGGGATTATACAATGCATTTTTTCTGGTTGTTGAGAGAATAGTTCGGTCGAAAGTAAATATAAAAGTTCCACAGACACTTGGCATCATCTATGTTTTCATAGTTTGGAATATAGGAATGATTTTATTTAGACTTGAGAATTTAGATCAGATTAAATTGTACTTAGAAGGCGCATTAAGTTACCCAATTTATAATTATTCTACAAGGGAACTTGTAAACGAAGTTTATAACCCATACTTTATGGTGTGTTTCTTAACGGCACTATTATATTTGACACCATTCTTTTCTAAAATTAAAAATGCGCTATACAAAACAAGATTTGGATTTATCATAGTAGATATTGTAATTATTACTTTATTTATATACGCAGTTATTGAAATGCTCACATCAGGATTCAACCCATTTATTTATTTCCGTTTCTAATTGTAGGGGCGAAGCTTTGCGAGCCCTTTGTAGGGGCGAACGCTTGCGGAGCCCGAAGGAGAATATATGCAATTATACGAAGAATTAGTTGAAAGAGGCTTGATAGCCCAAGTAACTAACGAAGAAGAAATCAAAAAAATGATAAATGAAGGTAAAGCAGTCTTTTACATCGGTTTCGACCCAACTGCTGACTCTCTTCACGTGGGTCACTTTATGGCACTTTGCCTTATGAAGAGACTTCAGGCTGCAGGAAATCGTCCTATTGCCTTAGTTGGCGGTGGAACTGGTATGATTGGTGACCCATCAGGAAGAACTGACCTTCGTAAAGTTCTTACAGTAGAAGACATAGATCACAACTGCGAATGTTTTAAAAAGCAAATGTCAAGATTTATCGAGTTTGGCGAAGGCAAAGCCATGATGGTCAATAATGCCGACTGGCTTAGAAATTTAAACTATATAGAGTTCTTAAGAGATGTAGGACCTCACTTTAGTGTAAATAGAATGCTTACAGCTGAGTGCTATAAGATGAGAATGGAGCAAGGTCTCACATTTTTAGAATTTAACTATATGATAATGCAGGCATTTGATTTTTATAGTCTATTCCAAAAATATGGTTGCAATATGCAATTTGGCGGAGATGATCAGTGGTCAAATATGCTTGCAGGTACAGAACTTATAAGAAGAAAACTTGGAAAAGATGCACACGCTATGACTATAACACTTCTAACCAAGTCAGATGGAAAGAAGATGGGAAAGACAGCGGGTGGCGCTGTGTGGCTTGATCCAAATAAAACAAAACCATATGATTTCTATCAGTATTGGAGAGATGTAGATGATGCAGACGTTATTAAATGTATAAAAATGCTTACATTCTTACCTATGGAACAGATAAGAGAGATGGAACATTGGAAGGGTGCGGAGCTTAATAAAGCAAAAACAATTCTTGCATATGAACTTACAAAACTTGTACATGGAGAAGAAGAGGCAAATAAATGTGATGCTGCAGCAAAGTCAGCATTTAGTGGGAATATGGATGCAGCTGACATACCAAAGCTTGAAGTTAAAGAGTCAGATTTAGTAGATGGAAAGATAGATGTAGTTAAAGCATTGGTTCTTTCAAAACTCTGCACTTCAAATGGTGATGCAAGAAGAAATATAGAACAGGGTGGAGTGCTAGTTGATGATACAAAAGTAACAGATATTAAAATGGCAATTGAAAAAGAAAAACTAAAAGATAAGGGTGTAGTTATAAAAAGGGGAAAGAAAAACTTTATAAGAGTTATTCTCTCAAGTATAGTAGCAAGTTTTTTTGCTTAAACCTAGTATTTGCGACATCTAATCCAGGTAATACTAGGGTTATACAAGGAGATGAAGGTTTAGACATAACTATTAACTTGAAGAATGACGAGTATGTCTTGACCAATGCAGTTATTGATCCATTTACTAAAAACAATATATTTACATATATTGTGAAAGAAAATGTACCAATTAGTTTTAACTTGGTCAATTCTAAAATGGATCCAAGACAGGCATTGCTTAAAATATTCTATTATCGCACTATCAAAAATAAGCATATAAAAATAAGATGTCTTGATACTATTTACGCAGGTGGAAATGATATAAGCATAGTTCCAGACGCAGCCTTTAGTGTGCTTAAGGCTACGAATAGGCTTAATGGCTGCTTATTTATATTTCAATTTGAATATAAAATGGTTGAAGACGATGGAAAAATTGCTGATAAAACCCTTCAATATGCCTTTAAAATAGTATCTGACAGAGAATACAATATGTATAAGGAAATGGAAGAGTTTAATGCAGTAAAAGCACATAATGACAGCATTATAAGGCCAAAAAAGAGAGAATAAAAAGTAGACAAAATCAAAATAATTTTATATAATCTATCGTCACTTGTAGGGGCGAAACAGTCCACTGGACTGGTTCGCACTTGCGGAGCCCGAACAGAAGGAGGACTAAAATGTAAGAGAATGTAGTAGAGAAAAAAATTCAGCTATCAGCAGAAGGACTTAAAAACTACGAAGAGGAACTGTTATTCTTAAAAGGTCAAAAGAGAGAAGAGATTGCACAAAAGATTAAAGACGCAAGAGAGCAAGGCGACCTTTCAGAGAATGCTGAATACGATGCTGCAAAAGATGAACAAAGAGATATAGAAGCAAGAATCGAAAAAATAGAAAACATTTTAAAGAATGCAGAAGTAGTAGACAAAGCAGATTTGA
>JAFXWR010000033.1 GCA_017542725.1 Lachnospiraceae bacterium
CATCTGTGAATACTTACAATGCTGGAGTGTATAACATAGACATAAACGGATAGGAGGATATATGGGATATAAAGATGTAAATGTAATTGTCGGGGGTAATAACAATAACTACCCACAGACATATAAGACAGTGATTTTGAAGCCCAGCATCCCATTGGGTGAACAGCTGGTAGATGAGAATACCATATATGTGGTGAAGTGGGACTTTGAGATAGGCATCAATAAGATATATTCTTCCATGGATTTCAGCCAGGGAGGCACTATGGACATTGGCGGTGTGAACTATTACTGGTCTCTCCTTGTTTCTGGTGCAGACAATGATACCATCAATCTTTGCGACAACACAGTTTATTTTTGTGATTTGAATAGTCCTGTGCTACTGCCAGAAAGGAGTATAACCCTTAACAAAGACGAAGCCATCAGGCTGGCAACCACTCGGGGTACATATCATAGCAGGGTGTTTTATGTGGTTGAAAAAGGTATCAATGTGCCTAATGATTGTGTTCTTAGATTTGAAGGAGGAAGTTTCAATAACGGATTCCTGGATTTAAACGGCTGCGAAATTATCCCTTCATACGATAGCATTGTAGGTGAAGAACTCCAGATAGGAGGTTTTCCAAAGACTGGCACCTCAAGATGGGATGATGAACTTGGCAAGCCTCTGTGGTGTAATGGTGATGCGTGGGTAGATGCCTTGGGCAATGAACCAAATACGGAATACCAAGTTGTAGGAGATAATAATGACGATATCATTTAAAGCAACATGAATATGAAGAACATAATGACATTCGTGATACTGGCTATAGCCTTAGTAGGCTTGGTAGGCGGCATAGGTTATACTATTTATAGTGGTGCATATCCCATTGCCGTAGGTGTGGCTGCACTTGGTTACCTTGCCTATCCTAAGGCTAAGGAGATGTTTAAGGGTTTGTTTAATGATAATGATGAATAAGATATGGCAACAAATGAACATATAATTAAGGCACCTGGCATGATGAAGAATCTTGCCGTTGGTGGACATTTAACAACTGCTGACCAAGTTCTTGATGATGCTATGGGTAAAGAGCAGTCTCAAATCAATGCTGAGACTGCTACTGCCATTACTAATGAAGTATCAAGGGCTAAAGCTGCAGAAGAACTATTAAGACAGGCTTATGAAGCACTTACCCAAACTCCCCCTGTTCCAGTTACTGAATTACCTGAAAGTGGTGAAGAAGGTGTGATATATCGTCTTGCAGGAGAAACAAGCTATTCTGACTATATGTGGAATGGTGAGGAGTTTAAGAAAATGGCTGAATATGATAATGCCATCGATGATAAACCAGAACCGCTGAGCAATAATTTAATTACTAGTGACGGCGTTGCTAATAGTATTGTAAGGCAGCCGTTTATAGGAGAATTTGCTTCAACAGATGCTGTTTATTGTTATAACTTTGTTTATAGACCTAACAATATAATAGAAAAAAATATAAATAGAAAAACTACAGATTTTTTTGAAGTTATTCCTGGTACTGAGCTTATCTATAAGTTTATTGGATATGGTGCATCTTTATATCAATTGATTGCATTTGACGAAAACAAAGATGTTATTTCTGAAGCAAGTATTCTTGAAGCTAATGAAGATGCGTATGTGTATGGGTATTATATTGTACCCGACAATGTTAGATATTTACGATTTACTGTTCCAATTGAACAGTATGAATGTCTTGTAAAAATAATAACTGAAAGCTATATAAATATAGGAAATAATGAATATGATATTTGGGAATGTTTTAATTGTAGTTATGGCAATACCGTTGACTCCATTTATATTCCTGTAAAACTACCAGGTGTTACTAGAGCCAACTTTGCTAGTCTTACTCCAGAAACAGGACATTCAAACAGGATAATTCTTGTATTGAGAGATAAAAATGATAGTGTGATTGCTCGTTCTCAACTGCAGGATGTTGTTGCACAAAATGGAGAAGTATTTGAAATGAAATGTACAGAAGCTGAAGATCAATCCCTTGTTGGCACTACTTTGGCATATGTGTTATTTAACGACTTTGAAGCTTTTATAAATATTAGAGATGCTTCTACTTCTATCGCAAGATATAATATGATTAATTATAAAGCAGCGTTAAATATACAAAATTCTCCAAATCTGTTTAGAAGAAAAGACGCTTTAGTAAATTATTTTGAATTAAACTATCCAACTAAAAAAACAGCTGATTATCTTAATCAAGACCAATATATTGATGAAGTATATATTATCAAGAAAATTGCAGAAGAGAATAAGATTATAGTAAGATTTACAAATGGGAGAGTTATAATTCAAGATTGTTATAGCATTGGAGAAAGACATTACCGCAATTTTGCAGCACTAAAATATTTCACTGATTATTCTGATGGTCAAGTAATCCCAATGACAGTTACATCAACTAATGATGCAGAAACATATCCGTTAGGAATGCTGATTGGTTATGTAATTATCAAAGATAAAGCTCATGCTAGCCTTGTGAATGATACCACCAATAATGAGAATTATGTGTTAAGCAAAGACTTCGTATATCAGCTGCTGAACAGCCCGAAGATTGCAGCCTATCTGTCTAATCTTGATAATCCCATTGCCCCTTCGCCTGATGAAATGGTTAACATTGTAATACCAGATACCATCAATGCTGTTGTAGGAGATACCCTGCAATTGTTCTACAAGTCAATTGTAAGATGCCCTAATTACAAAGATTATGGAATTGTGGCTTCGTGCAATATAGGTAAGAGTTATCCAAGATATTATGAAGTCACTCCTGTCGCAGGTGATGTAGGTGATAAGACATTGACTATAATGGTCTATGGTGATGGTATGAAGATAATAGCTGAAAAGCATATTACATTAAAGGTAATCAATAAAGCTACTACACCTTTAGTTAACAAGAATGTTCTTCTTGTAGCCGCATCAACTTTCGCAGCTGGAGTAATTATGCCAGAAGTTAAAAGAAGGCTCACTGAAATTGGAGGTACACCGAGCGGACTTGGGTTAAGTAATATAAGCTTTGTAGGAAGAAGAGTTGTTGACGGAGTGCACCAAGAAGCAACTGGTGGATATAGTTGGCAAACTTATGCAACTAACGCATTCAAGAGCCATAGGTTCTATGTATCTGGAGTAAGTGCAGTTACACTTGATGCTACATATACTATCGAAGGTGTACCAATACCATCGGGTGTTGGTTATCTTGTTGTGAAAGAAGTCAATATTACGGAAGGAACAGGTAATATCCTGTGTGAAGTATATGGAGGTGCTGTATATCCACAAGGGTCTATACCTGCAAATGGCACTCTTGTAAAGAGGAGTGGAACTGGGGACAATA